>JAUXGQ010000438.1 GCA_030621975.1 Gammaproteobacteria bacterium
CCTGGACAAATACGATGCGGGGGGACAGCCCGTATATCCCCGGGGCTACGCCCATCCCGACCGCAAACCCCTCTACCCCCAACACCGGGCCGAAATCATGGCCGGACGCGTACCCCTGTCGCCCACCCAATCGAAAATGGCCTACAGTCTGCGCTCCACGGTGGTCGGTAAAGAGACCGCCCGGGAGATCTCCTGGGTTACGGATTAGGGAACTTCCGGCTGAACAACCGGTCACTTTAATATAAACTAAATTACTATCTTCGATTTTAATATAAGTCTTATATTGAAATACCCTTTTAAGCTTCTAGTTCTTGCACTTTCCACTGAAAGTGTACACGATGAGGGGTTATTGGGATCAACCGGCACAGGCCAGAATGCGGATCCCGGAGTTTCTATTGTTACGGAGCAGTAAGCGGTTAATATGACCCCATCAGACCTGGATCCCGTTCGGGAGTACCTCGCGTCCCGAATCATCGGCCAAAAACAATTCATCGACAGCATGCTGATCTGCCTGCTCAGCAACGGGCATCTTCTGGTCGAAGGCATGCCCGGACTGGCCAAGACCACGGCGGTCAAGACCCTGGCGGATGCCATCGAGTGTGATTTCCACCGTGTCCAGTTTACCCCCGATCTGCTGCCATCGGACCTGATAGGCACCGATATCTACCGGCATGAGAAGGCCGATTTCGAGTTCCGACCCGGCCCCCTGTTCCATAACATGTTGCTGGCGGACGAGGTCAACCGCGCCCCGGCCAAGGTCCAGTCGGCACTGCTGGAGGCCATGGGCGAGTACCAGATCACCGTGGGCCAGCGCACCTACCCCCTGCCGGAACTCTTCATGGTGCTGGCCACTCAAAACCCGGTGGAGCAGGAGGGCACTTATCATCTGCCCGAGGCCCAGCTCGACCGATTTCTGATGCAGGTGCTCGTGGACTACCCGAACGCGGAGGAAGAACTGGCTATCCTGGAGCTGGACAGCAACCAGCTCAAAGAGGAACCCAAGCCCCCGTCCCGGCGGCTGCCCCAGGGCGATCTGTTCGCCATGCGCCAGGAAGTGGCCAAACTGTACCTGGACCCCAAGCTGAACAAATACATCGTTGACCTGGTGCAGGCCACGCGCAATCCGGCGGTCTACGACAACGATCTCGCCCGCTGGTGCCGCTTCGGCGCCTCGCCCCGGGCCAGTATCGCCCTGGCCCGCTGCGCCCGCGCCCGGGCCTGGCTGAGCGGTGACAACTACGTCTCGCCGCAGCACATCAAGGCGGTCGCACCGGAAATCCTGCGCCACCGCATTCTGCTCACCTTTGAAGGGGAAGCCGAAGGGATCACCACGGACGATTTCATCAGTCGCCTCTTAGATCGAGTCGCCATTCCTTGAAATCCGTTCGGAGCAGAGTAGTCGCATGAGTCTCCAACCCCAGATCGATGACCTCCTCGAACTGCGCCACCAGGCCCGGACCCTGGGCCTGGCCTCGCACCATCTGGTGAATTCCACGTTCAGCGGTCTCTATTCCTCGGTATTCCGGGGCTCCGGCCTGGACTTCGAAGAGGTGCGCGAGTATCGGCAAGGCGACGACATCCGCAATATGGACTGGAAGATCACGGCGCGTACCGACAATCCCCATTTGAAGGTATTCCGGGAAGAACGGGAACGCAACGTGGTGCTGTGTGTGGACAAGAGCCCGCACATGAATTTCGGTACCCGCGGCACCTTTAAATCCATCCAGGCCGCGCGAGCCGTGGCCCTGATCGGCTGGGCCGCGAACCGGCAGAACGATCGGGTCGGCGGCCTCCTGTTCGGCGATGTCGCTACGGGGGTCGAGTATTTTCGTCCCTCCCGGGGGCGCCGGGCCCTGTGGCGCCTGATGCAGGCGTTGACCGACCAGAGCTCCCAGACAGCCCCGGAGGATCAGGACTGTCTGCTCGGTGCCCTGCGGCGCGCGGACCGGGGTACCACCACGGGCTCGTTGATCTTCGTCATCGCGGACTTCAACCGGGATATCCGCAGCCTGGAAAACCAATTAGGCAGCATGTGCCAACGGCATTCCCTGGTATTGCTGCCGGTGGACGATGTGGTGGACCGCGAGATTCCCGCCATGGGATCGGTCACCTTCACCGGTGCGAAAGGCGAATTGATCGAAGTGAACACCGACGATCCTGCAGGCCAGAAGGCCTATCGGGAGACCTGGGAACAGCGCCGCGCTGACCTGAAGGGTCTGTGTCAACGCCTGTCCGTCACCCTGATTCCGATGCGCACCGACGAGGAGATCCATTTGACCCTGATAAGGGGCCTGCAGGTCCGGGCCCGAAACATGGTGCGCTGATGGTGCCCGGCATCGATCAACTGCGTGATATCAGTGGGCTGGATCCCGTCTCCTGGTGGCCGCCCGCCCTGGGCTGGTGGCTCATTGCCATCGCGGTGACATTGCTGACCCTTGCACTTGTTTGGTGGCGTGACCAGCGCCAGCGCTACCCCCTCGGCAGTTGGCAGAAGGATGCACAACGCCGGCTGCGTGCCCTGCGCCACAGCCTCGAGGAATGGGACCCCAAAACGGTGGCGGGAGAGCTCTCGGAGCTTCTACGCCGCATCGCCATGGCCCGCTACGGGCGCGAGGCCTGCGCCGGTCTGGTCGGTAATGAATGGCTGGAATGGCTGCAGGAAAGGGACCCCAGCGAATTCGACTGGCACGGCCAGGGACGACTGCTGCTGGAGCTCCCCTACGCACCCACAGGCACCCCTGAGCAGAGCGATTCCCTCAGACAACTGATCGACGCCACGCAACGCTGGGTGTTCGCGAAACGGGGGTCGAAACATGAGCAGATTTGAGTTCTACTGGCCCTGGATGGGGCTCCTTTTGCTGCTGCCGCTGCTGGTTCGTTACTACTGGCCTTTCCCACCCCCGAAGGAAGAGGAGCGACCGGAGCTCAAGGGCCGCCACACGGTTCTGTTACACCCTGCCCTGGTGCAGTTGCAAGAGGCGTTCCACGCCGACCGGCCGGGCACGCCTCTGGCCACCCGGGTGTACGGTTTGCTGCTGGCGCTGCTCTGGCTTGGCCTGGTAGTGGCCCTGATGCGTCCGCAGTGGCTGGAAGTCCACACCCAGCTGAAGACCGAGGGTTATGACCTGATGCTGAAGTCGGATCGTAGCCATGTCGTTCTGTGAGCCA
>JAUXGQ010000527.1 GCA_030621975.1 Gammaproteobacteria bacterium
GGATCGAGTCAGGCTTTTCGATCGATTGAGGAGAATAGCCGGCTCTATTTGACGAAATCGATCGGAAAACCTGGCCGATAGCCGCTTTTCCGCACGACTGCATGGATTCAGGAGGTAGAGCAACGCATGGAGCAGTTGCCGAGTAGGACAGCCTAAGTCCGACAGGCTGCCAGACACGGGTGGAGCAGCAGAGGTAGGCTGGGGCTCGCCCCGGCGCTTTGTTTCGCAAGCCAGTACGCAGAAAAGCTGGGGCGAGCCCCAGCCTACATTTGCCGTTTATTGCTGGTGGGTGGTCAGCGTTAAATTCTTCGGGGCTTTGTGACTTCGTGTGAGAATAGACCTAATTCGGGGGAAGGCTGCGGTTGCTGTTGAGCCAGGCCATGATCGGATCCCATTGCTCCAGGTCCTGCCAAACCATGGAGGGCGCCAGTTCGAACAACCCGAGCCCCCTTTCCGCGGAACGGATGTAGTTCTGGCTTTCCCGCAGGGTGCCTATGACCGGGATGGATAGCCCGTTTAAAAAGACCTCGAGATCGTGGAAGACCAAGGTATTCTCCCGCACCCGGTTGGCGACCACCCCGATACGGGTCTGTTTGCGGGACACCCGCCCGGTCGCCAGCAGTTCTTCGATAAACCGACCCCCCGCTCTGATGTCGAAGGGAGAGGGCAGTACGGGCAGGATCAGGGTCTGCACCCGCCGCAGCATGTCGTTGATCGCTTTTCCGTGGATCCTCGAGGGGGCATCCATGATGAGATATTCGGTTCCCCTGGCTGGAGTCGGTGCTTCCCGGGTGGCGTCGATCCCCTGAATCTCGGGCACACCGGTATAGCTCTGGCGGGCCGCCAACCAGTCCAGGGAAGAACTCTGGGTATCGAAGTCGGCCAGTGCCACTTTTTTCCCTTCATCGGCAAACCAGGTGGCGATGTTGGTGGCCAGCGTGGTCTTGCCACATCCACCCTTGGCGTTCATCAACATTATGGTGCGCATGCAGGTCCCCTCACAAGGTATCGGCGGCGATTATACTCACAGGCGGTTCTGATTCCCAACCAGATCGATGCCGAGTGAGGACCAGATCTCGTCCACGCGCTGCTTCACCTGCTCGTCCATGGCGATGGGACGACCCCACTGGCGCTGGGTTTCGCCGGGCCACTTGCTGGTGGCGTCAAAACCGATCTTGGACCCAAGACCGGAGACCGGGGAGGCGAAATCAAGGTAATCGATAGGCGTGTTCTCCACGATGGTGGTATCTCTGGCGGGGTCCATGCGGGTGGTCATGGCCCAGATTACGTCTTCCCAATCGCGCACGTTCACATCCCTATCCACGACGATCACGAACTTTGTGTACATGAACTGGCGCAGATACGACCATACCCCCATCATGACCCGTTTCGCGTGCCCCGGGTACTGTTTGTTCATGCTGACGATTGCCATGCGGTAGGAGCAGCCCTCCGGGGGCAGATAGAAATCCAGGATCTCGGGGAACTGCTTCTGCAGGATGGGAATGAACACCTCGTTGAGCGCCACCCCCAGAATGGCCGGCTCATCCGGAGGCCGACCGGTATAGGTGCTGTGATAGATGGGTTCGGGGCGGTGGGTGATGCGGTCGATGGTAAACACCGGGAATGTTTCCACTTCGTTGTAATAACCCGTGTGGTCCCCGAAGGGCCCTTCGGGTGCGGTGTCGCCCGGTTCCAGCCTTCCTTCCAGCACGAACTCGGCGCAAGCCGGGACCTGCAGGTCGTTCCCGAGGCACTTGATCACCTCGGTACGGCTCCCCCTCAGCAGCCCCGCAAAGGCATATTCGGACAGGGTATCCGGCACCGGCGTGACCGCGGCCAGGGTGGTGGCGGGACCCGCCCCCAGAGCCGCCGCAATGGGAAATGCCTCATTCGGATGAGCTTGCTGCCAGTCCCGGAAATCCAGGGCCCCTCCCCGGTGGGACAGCCAGCGCATGATGACCCGGTTCCTGCCGATCACCTGCATGCGGTAGATCCCCAGATTCTGGCGCGGCCTCTCCGGCCCCCGGGTAACCACCAGACCCCAGGTGATCAGAGGGCCCGCATCCTCTGGCCAGCAGGTCTGCACCGGCAGCTGCGACAAGTCCACCTCCGCGCCCTCCATCACATGGGTCTGACAGGGCGCGCGCCGCAACGGCTTCGGGGCCATATCCAGTACCTTCCGAAACACGGGTAGTTTGTCCCAGGCATCCTTCATGCCTTTCGGGGGATCGGGCTCCTTCAGGAAAGCCAGCAACCGGCCCACCTCTCGAAGCGCCGAGACGGACTCTTCCCCCATCCCCATCGCGACCCGCCGTGGAGTCCCGAACAGATTGGCCAGCACCGGGAAACGGGACCCTTTAACCTTCTCGAACAACAGGGCGGGACCACCCGCCTTGAGGGTGCGATCGCAGATTTCGGTGATCTCCAGATAGGGATCCACCTCGATGGGGACGCGCTTGAGCTCACCCTGTGCTTCCAGTTGCGCGACGAACGCCCGCAGGTCTTTGTATTGCATGATTCAGGGTCTTTGCAGATTAGAGCGATAGTTTCGAACGATAAGTCGGAGGCCAAGCGGTCTTAGGAATGAC
>JAUXGQ010000294.1 GCA_030621975.1 Gammaproteobacteria bacterium
CCCGTAAAAGCAAGCGCAAGAACGAAAATGATTGTCCGAGTCCACATAAGCAAAGCAGGTCCAGATAATATTCAGCCTCTATGTCGCATATCCGGCCGCATCTTGCAAGCCGAACCACCTGATTGGGCCAGGCCCAGGGGATTTCCCTTGGGTAGATTCCGGGAATCCCATTCTCATCTCCATTTGTTAGCGGTTGCGACCCGGGATTCCTTAACGGAATCCCTTGGTAAAACTGCGCCGGCTGAGTTTGGCAACTAATCGGGAACAAAGAACGTCGTGTCGGGCCGGCCACTGGGTTAGAATATTCCAGTCTTTGCTCCTTGAACGCAGACCTTCAGCCTTTCATGACTCTGTTTCGCCTTATCCGGATCCGGGGAATCGGGTTCTCCCGCAACATATTGCTGACAGCGACCTGTATGGCCATCACATTGCCCTGGTCAACACCGACTGTGGCTGACCAGTCCGCCACCCTTGCCATCTCCTGCGGCGCGGTGGGCAAGGAGTACGAACTCTGCCGCACCGGCGTCGATACCTGGTCCCGAAAAACCGGACACCGGGTAACGATAGTCACCGCGCCGGGCTCTACCACCGAAAGGCTCGCCCTGTATCAGCAACTGCTTGCGGCGGGCTCGCAGGACGTGGACATATTCCAGATCGATGTCATCTGGCCCGGCATCCTGGCGAACCAACTCATCGATCTGACGGCCTATGCAAAAGGCACCGAACAAGACTATTTCCCGGCGATGATGGCCAACAACCGCATCGATGGGCGCCTGGTCGCCATACCCTGGTTCTCCAGCGCCGGCCTGCTCTACTACCGCAGGGACCTTCTCGAGAAGTACGGGGAGCGGGTCCCGGAAACCTGGACGGAACTCCAAACCACCGCTCAGCGCATCCAGCAGGCGGAACGGGCGGCCGGCAACCCCAGGATGTGGGGCTTCGTGTGGCAGGGGCGGGCCTATGAGGGATTGACCTGCGACGCCCTGGAATGGGTAGCAAGCTACAATGGCGGCGCTATCATCGACGCCCGGCGCGAGGTCACCATCGACAATCCCCGCGCCGCCGCCGCACTTACACGGGCCGCATCCTGGGTCGGCGCGATCAGTCCACTGGGCGTCCTGAATTACGGCGAAGAAGAGGCCCGGGGCGTCTTTCAATCCGGCAACGCAGTGTTCATGCGCAACTGGCCCTACGCCTGGGCGCTGGCTCAATCGGATGACAGCCCGGTACGCGATCGTGTGGGCGTCGCTTCCCTTCCAAGAGGGGGTGAGGACGGTGTTCACGCAGCGACCCTGGGCGGCTGGCAACTCGCGGTGTCCCGATACTCGCGCCACCCCGGGTTGGCGGCGGACCTGGTGATGTTTCTGACCTCCCCGGGAGAACAGAAACGTCGTGCCCTGGAGGCTGCTTACATACCGACCATTCCGGCACTGTACCAGGACCCCGACGTCCTGCGCGCCAATCCATTCTTCGGCCAGCTGTACGCTACCATTGTGCATGCGCTGCCGCGGCCTTCCGCGGTCGCCGGCGTCCACTACAACCGGGTCAGCAGCCGGTTCTGGAATGCGGTGCACGGGGTGCTTGCAGGCAAGCAGCCTGCGCAACCCGCCCTGGAGCAACTCGCCCGGGATCTGAAACGCATCCTGCGCAGGGGCAGGCGTTGACATGGCCGATAACCGCCCCCAGCACAGCCCCTGGTGGTTTCTCGCGCCTGTACTGCTGACCCTGCTGGCGGTCGCCGCCTGGCCGCTGGCGCGCACCGTCTGGTTCAGCCTCACCGACACAATGTTGTTCGACCTGAGCGATGGCCGCTTGATCGGCGGCGCGAACTACCTGGCGCTCGTGGAAGGAGAATGGAGTGGCGTGCTGGCCGATCCGCTGTGGTGGCAGGCGGTCCGCAATACCCTGGCGTTCGCTCTCTTTTCCGTCTCCCTGGAGACGGTCCTGGGCCTTGGCATCGCCCTGGTGCTGCACGCCTCCTTTCCCGGGCGGCCGCTGGTGCGGGCCGCCGTGCTGGTACCCTGGGCCATTCCGACCATCGTCTCCGCCCAGATGTGGAGTTGGATCTACCACGACCAGTTCGGGCTGCTCAACGACGCCCTGTTGCGCCTGGGCGTCATCGCCGAACCCCTGGCCTGGACCGCCGACCCGGATCTGGCCATGATCGCCGTGGTCATGGCCGACGTGTGGAAAACCACCCCCTTCATGACCCTGTTGTTTCTGGCCGCCCTGCAGATGCTGCCCACGGAATGC
This sequence comes from Gammaproteobacteria bacterium, assembly GCA_030621975.1. Lineage (GTDB taxonomy): Bacteria > Pseudomonadota > Gammaproteobacteria > Chromatiales > Chromatiaceae > JAUXGQ01. The sequence goes on from JAUXGQ010000294.1 coordinate 2,254, forward strand.
TATGAGGCCGCACGGGTGGACGGCATCCATCCGTTGCGGGTTTTCTATCGGGTGACCCTGCCCCTGATTCGCCCCGCGCTCATAGTGGCGGTGATCTTTCGGGGACTGGACGCCCTGCGGGTATTCGACCTGATCTACGTCCTCACCCCCAATAGCACCGACACCATGTCGATGTCCGTGTATGCCCGCCAGCAGTTGGTGGATTTTCAGGATGTGGGCTATGGGTCTGCGGCCTCTACCCTGCTGTTTTTCACCGTCGCCCTGTGCACCACGTTGTTCCTGATGCTGATGCGCTCGCGCCCAAACGGACGGCTCGGACCATGACGCGGCTCGTCAAGCGGGCCGGCTTCTATGCCCTGGTGACCCTGATCCTGTTTTTCACCTTGTTCCCTTTCTACTACGCGGTGATTTCGTCGTTGAAGACGGGATCGCAACTGTTCACCGTGGAATATCTACCGCGACACTGGGCGTGGGGCAACTACCTCGACCTGTTTCGCAATCAACCGTTCGCCACCAATATCCTGAATTCCGTGCTCGTGGCCGCCAGTGTCGTCGCTGTGTCTCTGCTGCTGGCCGTCACCGCCGGCTACGCCTTGTCACGCATGCAATTTCGCGGGCGCGGCCTGTTGCTGATGACCGTTCTCGGTGTATCCATGTTTCCCCAGGTTGCGGTCCTGTCAGGCATGTTCGAGCTGATCCGGCTGTTCGGACTCTACAACAACCTGGCGGGACTGACCCTTTCCTATCTCCTCTTCACCCTGCCCTTCACCCTGTGGGTGCTCACCACCTTTATGCGCAGCCTGCCCAGGGAAATCGAAGAAGCGGCAATCATGGACGGCGCAGGACCGCTCACCATTATCCTGCGCATATTTCTGCCGCTCATGGGTCCGGCGCTGGTCTCCACCGGACTGCTGGCCTTCATCGCAGCCTGGAATGAATTCCTGTTCGCGCTCACCTTCACCCTGACCGATGAGCAACGCACCGTACCGGTGGCCATCGCACTCATCAGCGGCGCCAGCGAGCATGAGCTGCCCTGGGGACACATCATGGCCGCATCGGTGATCGTGACTGTGCCGCTGATTCTGCTGGTGTTGGCCTTTCAGCGCCGAATTGTGGCCGGCCTCGCCGCCGGCGCGCTCAAGACCTGACCGGGACGGGACCTTGGCGGACGTCAGACTGGAAAACCTGCACAAGACCTTCGACGGCAACGAGGTGATCTCGGGCATCGATCTCAGTGTTGCCGACGGCGAGTTCTGCGTCTTCCTGGGACCATCCGGGTGCGGAAAGTCCACCCTGCTGCGCCTGATCGCCGGTCTCGAAGCGGTCACCTCGGGCAGCGTCCACATCGGCGGACGGGACGTGACCGGACTTCCGCCGCAACAACGCGATCTGGCCATGGTGTTCCAGTCCTACGCCCTCTACCCCCACATGAACGTCTTCGAAAACATGGCGTTCGGCCTCAAATTGAGAAGACGCAGCCGACACGACATCAAACAACGCGTCCGCAGCGCCGCGCACAGCCTGCATATCGAGCACCTGCTGGAGCGCAAGCCGGCCGAGCTGTCCGGCGGACAGCGGCAACGGGTCGCCATCGGGCGGGCGATCGTTAAAGAACCCCGAGTATTCCTGTTCGACGAACCGCTCTCCAATCTGGATGCGGATTTGCGTGTGCACATGCGCCTGGAATTCGCCCGCTTGCGCCAGCGCCTCAACACCACCATGATCTACGTGACCCACGATCAGGTGGAGGCCATGACCCTGGCCGATCGCATGGTGGTCATCCGGGATGGGCGTATCACCCAGGTGGGTACCCCACTGGAGATCTATCAGGCCCCCC
>JAUXGQ010000287.1 GCA_030621975.1 Gammaproteobacteria bacterium
AAGAGCTGGGGCGAGCCCCAGCCTACATCGGCTGTGTTGGCCATGGCAGGTCAGGGTTCTGTCGGAAACCTACCTCGCAACAGGTCTCTGCGACTGATGGACTGCTCCAGCCGTTTTTCCAGCGTCGACTCAGCCAGCGGCTTCTCGACGCTCGGCTCTTCCGGTACGGTTTCACCTTGCCAGATACGTTCGATCTCATGTTCGCGCATGCTGGTCTCGTCCCGGTTTTCCTCAGCCATCAGGCCCGCCATTACCGCCTCTGCCGTGGCGACCGCGGTTTGCTGATCGGCAAACTCGAATACCGGGGAAAACAGCGAGCACATCAGATAGCGGCCGATGCCCTCTTCACTACACACAATGAACTCGTAGGCACTGGCCCCTTATCCCCTACCTGGGCGGCCTGAGTCCAGGCGGATAACTTGGACCATGCCACGGATAAAGCAACACGGGAGGTCTTGCTGGCGGGAAAGGGGTCGATACGGGCGCGACGCTTCGCTTATCTGATCCGGGATTCCGGGCTGTATAGCTGGATATCAAAAGCGCCGCGGCGCCGTCGGCGGGCAGGGTCTCCTTCGCGAATGTCTCGACCTTGCGGAAAAATTCAAGGTCCGTCGATGGAGATTGACTAAAAAGCTCATCTGCGACATCTATCGCCCTCTCCTGTTTCAAGGGGTCCTCGATGCTTTCCAAGTCAGAATGAACGGCGTCTATCAGTTTATCCGCATCCAGTGATTTCTTCTTGACCTGGCCGGAATCTGTCCGCCTTTCGGGGTAATAGGCCCTTAAGCCAGGATACAGGGGTTGCAGCCTCTGTCTGGCAACGGCGCCTCCCCGCCCAGGCCTTCCGCGGTAATAAGCTGAGCGGGGATAACGGGATACCGGTCTTTGTCTTGTAGCGAACCTTCTGAGAAAACGCTCGTTATGTACGTACGGATTCACCGGAATAGTCTGGTTTACAAGACCTGATGTGGAAGTGCCCGGCGTTTCCTTTACGGTCAATTCAACGCCTTTCAGCCTGTTCATTGCCTTGGCCCGAAAATCGGTAAGCCTCTTCAGGTTTTCCTTTTTGCGGTGCCCGGCCTCTTCTTGGCGAGCGCGTTGCCGATCTTCCCGCTGCTCGCTGATGGGGTCTTCGAGGGATTGAATTCGCTCGACGGACTGATCGATCAGATCGTCGGCGGTATATTTCGCGAGTGCCGCCTCCATTGCTTCTTCTGTTTCTGTTTCTGTTTCTCTTTCTGTTTCTTTTACGTTTTGACCAGCCGATGTAGATATAGCCGCGAGTCGCATCGATACGATTTGTGTTAGCGCACCCGCCTGGCTGGCAAAGAAAACAGCCGACGCGGTAATCAGTGCGATCAGGTACACACCCGTATGAAGGGTTGAGCGAATTCCCGGCACCCTCGCCGGCCTTCGAATAAATTTAAGCGCGCGTGGGAATCGCCGAAATTCCACATCTTCCGGAAGTCGAATCAGGTGCAGCAAATAGACGACCGTCAATATCGCCGCCGTCGACCAGGTCGACAAACCCGCACCTTGAATCCCGAGCTGCACTTGGACCAGAAACGCTTCGACCGCGCTCAAAAAGGCAAGGGTTACGATCCCCGAATCCATGCCGATAATGAGAGCGAGAGAAGCCAGTGCAAAAGTGGCCGCCACCAACGTAAAATGAGCCAGAAACTCTTCGCTGTTCCTGGCGATATAACAGAAAAAACGCAGATCACCCTTTGCTTCGCACTGGTCGACAGCGCGCCGTATCAGGAGCCAGAACAGCGCCCCCAAGGCAGTCAGATAACATGCGCTCAGCATAGTGTTGATCTTCCCTCGATCCAGACTTCCCGCCCGACTTGCATCTACATCGTTCCGTTGCTTCAGCGCATCGCGCCCCCACTACCAGTGGCTCATTCTATCACCGCCGACTCATCCGGCCCGGACTCTTGAATAACTTCAACGTAAGTGACTGATTTGACGTTGCCCGAGTTATTCTCCGATTTGTGGCCGCGCAGCGGCGTGGGTCGCTTCTCACCAGGGTTTGGAGTTCCGGATCGGCCTGGCGAAGTCCGATCGGCCGATTACTGAATCTGGCAGCGTAATTACAAATCCGAGATCCATAGCGGTACGCCCATCGGGGACGAAGACGCTCAGGCGGTCGGTATCATGCCCTCGCGTTCGAGGAAGGCGACAATCTCCGCCAGCCCCACGCCTCGCTTCAGATCCGTGAATACAAAGGGCCTGGCGCCGCGCATGCGTCGGGCGTCCTGCTCCATCACGTCCAGTGACGCGCCCACGTAAGGAGCGAGGTCGATCTTGTTGATGATCAGAAGATCTGATTTGGTTATTCCCGGCCCTCCCTTGCGCGGAATCTTCTCGCCTGCGGCCACATCGATGACATAGAGGGACAGGTCGGCCAGCTCCGGGCTGAAGGTGGCGCTGAGGTTGTCTCCGCCGCTTTCGATGAAGATGAGTTCCAGCTGCGGAAAGCGCAGCAGCAGATCCTCCACTGCCGCCAGATTCATGGAGGCGTCTTCGCGAATGGCGGTGTGGGGACATCCGCCGGTTTCCACACCGACGATGCGCTCGCCGGGCAGGGCCTGGCTGCGCATCAGAAACTGGGCGTCTTCCTGCGTGTAGATGTCGTTGGTGACGACGGCCAATTCGTATTTGTCGCGCATGGCCTTGCACAGGGCGTCCAGTAGTGCCGTCTTGCCGGAGCCCACCGGACCGCCGACACCGATGCGCAGGGGGGAAGTTTGCATGCTCATGCTTTCCTCACGATCTGTAGAGACGGGTGTACTGCGTCTCGTGTTGACTACTGGCGATAGCAAGCGCGGGACTGCAAGCACCGAGTTGGCGATCGTCCAGGACCAGGCCGGTTTCCACCGCGGCGGGCACCCCAACGATAAGCCGCTGCAACAGCTGCTGTCCCGCGGTCTGCCCCAGGGGGATGATCTTCACCGCCGCCAGAACCATATTCTCCAACCAGCTCCAGATATAGCCCAACGCCGTCTCTTGTAACGGCACCGACCACTGCACCGCGGCGAGTGCAAACCCGGCAACCTGAGCCTTGACCAGGGTAGCGCGCCATTCGGCGGCCTGTGACACCGCGAGGGAGGCCAGAAGATCGGCCAGCGCTCGCCCGCGGTTCGCCTCCTCGGCGCGCAACTCGGCGGTTTCACGGCACGCCACCAGATAGTCGGTCCACTGCTGCAACTGCGCCCGATCACCTTGTTCGCAGGCACGGTAGAGACGCGCCAGCACCGGCACGTCCAAGCGGGCCAGGGAGTGGCGTAAAAGGTCGCTGAGCCACGTCTCCAGATCCTCGACGTTGGCGATCCATCCCGCCTCCGCCGCCCACTCGATACCCTGGGAGTAGGTGAAGCCGCCGACGGGGAGCGACGGACTCACCAGTTGCATGAGACGCAGCAGCGCGGTACGCGAATCAGTGTTCATGACCGTTATGGTGATGTCCGCCGCCGCTGTAGGCACCGGCCTCCGGTTCGAACGGGGCCTGCTCGACGGCAACCTGCAGACCCAGACCCCTCACCATCTCATCCAGCACATGATCGTGCTGGTAGCGCAAGCGGCCGGGTTCGATTTGCAACGGCACATGACGGTTGCCCAGATGATAGCAGGCACGGGCGAAGAGCAGCGGATCGTCGCAGACAACGGTGGAGACCGTCTCCGGTGCCGCGACGATGCGCACGCAGAGCCCGTCGCCATCGCTCAGCAGGTCATCCTCCTTGAGCGTGGTGCCACGCTCCAGGAAAAGCCCCGCCTCACGCCCGTTGTCCAGGGTCACCCGCAGCCGGCTCTTGATGCGCCGTTCGTAGGGCAGCGTGAGCGTGGTTGCGGCAGACTTTGTGGCACCCTCTGCACGAGTGAGACGAATCAGCGCCATGGCAACCACTCGTAACCCGGCATGGCCGGAGCTGAAAAGGTAGGCTGGGGCTCGCCCCAGCTCTTTGTTTCACGACCCAGTACGCAGCAAAGCTGGGGCAAGCCCCAGCCTACATTTGCCGTTTGATTCCGGTGGGTGGTCAACGTCAAATTCTTTGTCATTTGCACAAGAGTTACAGACTAAGGGGCTAAAAGAGGAAGTAGCGCTGCGCCAGGGGCAGCACCTCGGCCGGCTCGCAGATAAGCAGTTCGCCGTCGGCG
>JAUXGQ010000055.1 GCA_030621975.1 Gammaproteobacteria bacterium
CCCGCCAAGACCCTGGATTACGAAACAGCCCCCAAGACCAGGCGGTTCACCCTGCCTGACTTTCTCGGTGAAACCGAACGTCTGATCAATATCCTGCGCAACTACTCCACCCTGGATCTCGCGGAGTTGATGAAACTTAGCATAAAGCTGGCGGAACTCAACTTCGAGCGCTATCGAGACTGGCACCAGCCTTTTACGCCCGACAACGCCAAACAGGCAATATTGGCAATGAAGGGGGATGTCTACACCGGTCTGGACCCGGAATCTTTCACGGCCAAAGACTTCGCGTTCGCCCAGAAGCATCTGCGCGTCCTGTCCGGCCTGTATGGCGTGCTACGCCCGCTGGACCTGATGCAGCCCTATCGACTCGAGATGGGCACGCGACTCAAAAATGAGGCGGGGCGGGATCTCTACGCATTCTGGGGGGCGTCTATAACCGGGGCTATAAACAAGGCGATGAAGGCCCAGGGCGATGAAGTGTTGATCAATCTGGCCTCCAACGAATACTTCAAGGCCATCAAACCCAAACGGGTGGAAGGCAGGATCATCACACCGGCCTTCAAGGAATTCAAGAACGGCGGCTATCGCATGATCGGCGTCTTCGCCAAGAAGGCCCGCGGTCTGATGAGCCGCTTTATCATTTTGAACCGACTGACCGATGCGAAAGCCATCAAAGCCTTCGATATCGAAGGCTACGCCTTCAACGAGGGGCTATCGACGGCAACTGATTGGGTGTTTACCCGCGGGGATTAACGGAGAAATCATGTAGGCTGGGGCTTGCCCCAGCTTTGCTGCGTAGTGGGTTGCGAACCCAAGAGCTGGGGCAACCCCCAGCCTACATTTGTGGTAGACGTATCGTGAGAGTCCGGGCAATTCCCTAACCCGAATCTCTCGCAGATAAACCGCAGAGGACACAGAGAGAATAACGGCTAACGTTAAACGGTCCTCGCCATATCTCGGAACGTTGTGTAAAGTCTCCGGATTCAGCCGTGTATGAGCAACCCTCTGGTAATCAATAAGCTCTGCGTCCTCTGTGGTGAAATATCCGGGCTAATGGGTTACCTCGATCTTGCGCGGCGCAACCTCAGGCCGCTTCGGAACGACGATTTCCAGGACCCCCTGCTTGTGACTGGCGCTGATGTTGCTCACATCCGCGCTCTCCGGCAGTTGGAAACTGCGCTGGAAGTCGCCACGCGCCCGCTCCCGCTGACTGTAGGAGACCTCGGTCGGTTCCTCGGCTTCTGCTCTGGAACCCTGTATCTTCAGTACCCCGTCATCCGTAGAGACCTGGATCGTCTCGGGATCGACGCCGGGAACATCGACCTGCAGCACAAACTGCTCGGCTTCCTCGCGGATATCGACTGCCGGTTGCCATTCGGTCGTGGCAGACCGCCTACCCCCGCGGGCATTCACCAGACGCGAAATCGCCGGGTTCAACCCATTGAACACAGACCAAGGCTCATAATATACAATACTCATTTGTGTCGTCTCCGATTTTGAAGTTTATGCCGTGATGACTATCAAGATTGGGACACTCAGGGACTTTTCAAGTCCTGAACCGGTCTTGGCCATTTGGTTTTCTCCGCGCCTCTGCGCGAGTAGTGTATAGAGATATTGGTAACGATATGGGTCTCGGCGAATTGACTCGGCAGGGGTTGAAAAATTCCTGTGACTTGATCCCGGCTGAACCCGACCCTTATACTTCAGCACCCGCGAGAACGAGCAAGGCAGAGCAAACATGACCATGAAGTCCTTCAACCCACCGGTCCGCACATTGATGGGACCGGGTCCTTCCGACGTCCATCCCCGCATTCTGGAGGCGCTGTCGCGCCCCACCATAGGCCATCTTGACCCGGTATTCGTTGGCATGATGGATGAGATCAAGGCGCTGCTGCAGTACGCCTTCAAGACGGAAAACGCCTTGACCATGCCGGTCTCGGCCCCGGGTTCCGCGGGCATGGAGACCTGCTTTGCCAACCTGGTCGAACCGGGCGACAAGGTCATCGTATGCCAGAACGGGGTATTCGGGGGGCGCATGAAGGAGAATGTGGAGCGCTGCGGAGGTACCCCGGTAATGGTGCAAGACGAGTGGGGCAAGGCGGTGGATCCCCACAAGGTTGAAGACGCCCTGAAGGCCAATCCGGATGCCTGCATCCTTGCCTTCGTGCAGGCCGAAACCTCGACCGGCGCCCAGTCGGATGTGAAAACCCTCGTGGATCTCGCCCACCGGCATGACTGCCTGACTATCGTGGATGCCGTGACCTCCCTGGGAGGCACCGAGTTGCGCGTGGATGACTGGCATGTGGACGCCATCTATTCAGGCACCCAGAAATGCCTTTCCTGCGCCCCCGGCATCTCACCCGTCAGTTTCAACGAGCGCGCCCTGCAAAAGCTCAAAGGACGCAGTACCAAGGTGCAGAGCTGGTTCATGGATCTCAACCTGGTAACCGCTTACTGGGGCGGGGGGCAACAACGCACCTATCACCACACGGCGCCGGTAAATGCCCTGTACGGCCTGCACGAGGCCCTTTTGATGCTGCGCGAAGAAGGCCTGGAAAACGCCTGGGAAAGGCACCGGAAAAACCACCTGGCCTTGCGCGCGGGTCTCGAGACCCTGGGTATGGGGTTCATCGTCGCGGAAGCCGACCGGCTTCCCCAACTCAATGCGGTGTCCATCCCCGAGGGGCTGGATGACGCGGTCGTCCGCTCGCGTCTGCTCAACGAATACAACCTGGAGATCGGCGCCGGCCTCGGAACCCTCGCGGGCAAGGTCTGGCGCATCGGGCTGATGGGACACGCCAGCCGGGCGGAGAATATCCTGCTGTGTGTCGGCGCGCTGGAGGCCGTGCTCAGCGGTCTGGGCGCCCGCGTCGACACGGGCAACGCCCTGGCGGAGGTGCAGCGATCGCTGCATGGCTGAACAGGGCCTACGGACAAAACGTGATAATCGGGGCCGTTGTCATTGGTGATCACACCGGTTGTGGGATACTCGCCCCAGCATGGGCCAGTATGCGTTACCCGGCTCGGACGCCCACCCCTCGTCCAGACCAGGCATAGCATGCGCCGCAGTGCTCCTCGCAGTCCCGTGCAGCGGCTCCTCATTATGGCTGGGACCCTGCTTGCGCTGGTGGGGGGATACTACTGGGGCAACCAGTACAAACACAAATACCCGCAGGACAACCGGCCTGCCCCGCATAACCTCTCCGCCACGCTTTTGCGCCGGGCGAGGCCGCTGGATGGTTTCGAGCTGACCCGGCACACGGGCGAAGGCATTACACCCATCGATCTCAAGGATCGCTGGAGTCTGCTGTTTTTTGGCTGCAGCCGCTGTGCGGGCACCTCGGGCGCCCTGACGCGGCTGTTACAGGTGCGCAACCGTCTTGCCGCCCGGCCGCTGCTGCAGAATACGACCCTGCTGATACTCGTCACGGTCGAACCCGACCTGGACCGGCCCCAGGAGCTGGATGCCCTGTTGCAGGGTTTCGGTCCCGGCTTTCTGGGGCTGACCGGACCTGAACCACAAATAGGGGACCTGGCCCGACAACTGGGCATGCCCGAACCGGGACAGGGTGCCTCCGATCCCGCGATATTTCTGGTTTCGCCCAGCGGGATACCCGTAGCCATATTTCCCGCCGGCCTGGCGGCGTCCGATATCGCCGCTGACTTCATACGGATTGCAGATTACTATGAACGATAACCCCACAGATCCCAGCACCAACCAAAACCGACTTCGCGACTACCTGTTCGTGCTCCTGCAGTATCTGCTGCCCCACCATCTGCTCTCCTGGTTGATGTATCTGATCACCCGCAGCGAGTGGAGGCCCCTCAAAGACCGCATCATCCGCACCGTCATCCGCCTTTACCGGGTGGACATGGATCAGGCCCGGCAACCGGACCCGGAACATTACCCCAGCTTCAACGCCTTCTTCACCCGTGCCTTACGCCCCGACGCCCGCCCGCTGGCCCGGGATCCCGACGCCGTGCTCTGTCCGGCGGACGGGACCTTGAGTCAGGCCGGCAGCATCCGGGACGGTGAGATCTTTCAGGCCAAAGGACACGGCTATTCCCTGGAGGAACTGCTGGGAGAACGCTCGCGCTGGTGGGACAGATTCAACGGCGGTCGTTTCGCTACCATTTATCTGTCCCCCCGGGATTACCATCGGGTACACATCCCCCTCGGCGGTCAGCTGAAACGCATGGTCCACGTGCCCGGCCGCCTGTTCAGCGTCAATCCGATCACCACCCGCATCGTCCCCCGCCTGTTCTCTCGCAATGAACGGGTGGTGTGTCTGTTCGAGACCGACATCGGGCCCATGGCGGTCATCCTCGTGGGCGCCATCTTCGTGGCCAGTATCGACACCGTCTGGGCCGGGACCGTCGCCCCCGCATACCGGCGCGCTCACCGTTTCGACTACGACGGTTCGCCGGACCCCGTAGCCTTGGAGCGGGGACAGGAAATGGGCCGCTTCAACATGGGCTCCACGGTCATCCTGTTGTTCGGCCCGGATGCCGTGGACTGGCTCGAAAGCCTGAAACCGGGCATGCCGGTCAGAATGGGAGAGCCGCTCGGCAGTACGGTTACGCGCACCGATTGACCGTAGGTTGGGGTGAGCTTGCGAACCCCAACGTTCTACGTTCCTATAATGAGAAAGAATTTATCGTTAACAGCCCACCAGCATCAAACACCAGATGTAGGCTGGGGCTTGCCCCAGCTATGCGGCGTACCGGCGCGCGAAACAAAGCGCTGGGGCGAGCCGTAGCCTGCGTTGAGGAACAAAACGCAGAGATACCCGTACGGGTATCTATTTCCTGTGTTTCGCAAGCTCAACACAGGCTAGGATCCTGTGATGTTGGGGTTCGTTCCTCACCCCAACCTACATTGTTGAGATGGGCCCCGGGATAAGGGCACGCTCTCAAGCCCGGTCCAGGGGAAACGCCAGCACCTCATCGATCTTGTCCACACCCAGTATCCACATGAGCAACCGATCGACCCCCAGCGCCACACCCGAACAGTCGGGTAGTCCCGCCTCCAGGGCCGCCAGCAGATTCCGGTCCATGGGGGCCTCGGCTTTTCCTCCGCTGCGGCGGCGCGCCTGTTCCTGCGCGAAACGGTCCCGTTGTTCCCGGGCGTTGGCGAGTTCGTGAAAACCGTTGGCTATCTCAACGCCTCCCAGATAGAGCTCGAAGCGTTCGGCCAGCGCCGGATCACCGTCCCGAACCCGGGCCAGGGATGCCTGGTCGGCCGGATAATCATAGACGAAGGTGAGACCCTCGCGACCGAGGTCCGGCTCGATGCGGTGGGTCAGGAGCAGATCCCGCCAGCCGGCGGCATCCAACTCCGCCTCCCGGGCACCCGCGATACCCTGGGCCGCGGCGCAGGACTTTAATTCATCGCCACCTGCCTTGTGGGGGTCGATCCCGAGGGTGCGTTGGAATATCTCTTTGTAGGAACAACGCTCCACCGGCAGGTCGGTTGCCGTTACCGCGCGTATGAGGGCCGCCACTTCGTCCATCAGCCGCTGGGGATCGAAACCCGGTCGGTACCATTCCAGCAGGGTAAACTCCGGGTTGTGTCGGCGACCCCTTTCCCCGTCCCGGAAGACCTTGCAGATCTGATAGATGGGACCGCTGCCGGCGGCCAGCAGGCGCTTCATGGCGAATTCCGGGGAGGTGTGGAGATACAGGGCTCTCCCATCCGGCGCCCCCGGACCTGTGTAACGGGTGGCCAGGCTGTCCAGCGCCGGATCGGTGCTTGCGTGGACGGAACAGACCGGGGTCTCCACCTCCAGCACGCCCGCCTGGCCGAAAAAATCCCGGATGTCCGCCAGAAGACGCGCCCGTTCCCGGAGTCTTGCCAGGCTGGCCGTCGGCCGCCAGGGGGCTTCCGGCAACCCCGTCAGTCTTCTTTGGCCCGGGACACGTATTGGCCGGTGCGGGTATCCACCTTGATGGACTCACCCGTCTGCACGAAAAGCGGGATGCGGACAACGGCGCCGGTTTCCAGGGTGGCCGGCTTACCGCCGCCACCGGAGGTGTCACCTTTGAGACCTGGATCCGTCTCCGTAATGGACAGCACCACGAAATTCGGGGGGTCGACGCTCAAGGGACTGCCGTTCCACAGGGTGACGACACAAATGTCCTGATCCTTCAGCCACTTGGCGGTCTCGCCGAGCGCGTTGACATCCGCCTGGTATTGCTCGTAGGTTTGAGTATCCATGAAACACCAGAATTCACCGTCGTTATAGAGGTACTGCAGGTTTACTTCGATGACATCGGCGGCTTGCACCGAGTCGCCGGATTTGAAGGTGCGTTCGATGACCCGACCGGTCTTCAGATTGCGGATCTTGACCCGGTTGAAGGCCTGACCTTTGCCGGGTTTCACAAATTCGTTTTCAATGATGGAGCAGGGATCCCCGTCCAGCATAATCTTCAGGCCACCTTTGAATTCGTTGGTACTATAGCTTGCCATGTCATCCTCACCAAACATCCAGATTGCGCGGCGTATGATACCCCGAAGTTCCAAGGTTTGGCAGGGTCCACCATGGCGAAAGGCACTGAGTGAGGCCTTCACCCGCCCCGAGGCGCTGTTCGAGTACCTCAGACTCGACCCCTCCCTGCTCCCCGCGGCCAAAGCCGCGGCCAAGACTTTCCGGCTGCGCGTGCCGCGCGGCTATGCCCGCCGTATCCGACCAGGCGACATCGAGGATCCTCTGCTGCGCCAAATCCTGCCTGCGGCCGCCGAATTCGATCCGCAGCCGGGTTTCACTCAGGATCCGGTTGGCGATCTGGCCGCCGGATCCACGCCCGGAGTGCTCCACAAATACCAGGGGCGCGCGCTGCTGATCAGCACGGCGAGCTGCGCCGTCAACTGCCGTTTCTGTTTCCGGCGTCACTTCCCCTACGCGGACGCCCGCGCGGAGCGGGACCAATGGGCGACCACCCTGAAATTTCTCGCCCATAACCCGAATATCGATGAGGTCATCCTCAGCGGCGGCGATCCCCTGCTCCTCGATGATCCAAAACTGGCCGGGCTGGCGGCCCGCCTGGATCGGATCCCTCACCTCCTGCGGCTGCGCGTTCATTCCCGAATCCCGATCGTATTGCCCGAGCGTGTCTGCGGCGAGCTCCTCGCCTGGATGACCCGTTCCCGGCTCACCCCGGTGATGGTCGTCCACTGCAATCACCCGAACGAACTGGCTGACGACGTGCTGCGGGCCCTGGAGTCCATTCGCTCAGCGGGGATAACACTGCTTAATCAGTCTGTTCTCCTGCGCGGCGTAAACGACCGCGCGGAAGTGCTTTCCGAACTAAGCGTCAAACTCTTCGACGCAGGGGTGCTACCCTACTATCTGCACCTGCTGGACCGGGTTCAGGGGGCGGCTCATTTCGATGTCCCGGAACAGGAGGCGCGATTCATTTATCAACGTCTCCGCGAGTGTCTGCCTGGGTATCTGGTACCGCGCATGGTGCGGGAACAGGCAGGGGCGGCTGCAAAAGTGCCGCTCTGATGAAAGAAGGGCCTCACCAGGGTTCGGATCCGGTCCGCCTGGTGAGAAATCCGGGCTAACCCCGCGGGACTCAAGTCCAGGGGGAAAAATACCGATACAATCAAAAACCTCCTATAATCTTTTGGATCAATAACTAAGCTTGGAGCCAAAGGCGAAGGCGGCGGTATTTCGCAATTGCTTTGCGTGGGAAACAGCGATACAACAGCCATCCACGAAGGAAGACCACAGCGGAGACATCTAATGGCAGCGGAAGGCCCACTGGGGCTCAGAATACCGGAACAAAAGCAGCCGTCGTCGGCTGATATGTTTTTGCTGAATCCGGAAAAAACAAATTCCTGGATCGCGGATCTGCCCCTGGCGAATATTGGCGAGACGTCGCGCCGCGGACGCAAGGCTGGCGTCGCATTCAATCGGACCACCATGCCCCCTAAGATACGGGAAAAGGTAGCGGAAGAACTTCGCG
>JAUXGQ010000296.1 GCA_030621975.1 Gammaproteobacteria bacterium
CAAATGCTGGCCGCTGCCGCAACATATCCTGAGACTTTGGAACTCTTCAGACTGGTGTTGTCCCTGCAATCCTCGCACTACGAAGATATTCCCGATTCGCTGGAGGAACGCTTCAACCTGGTCCTGACACAAGCCAAACAGTTGGCAAATTCACCCGATTCGGCACTCCGGGGCATGCTACCCGAGTCTGTGGACCTGGCGCTGGAAATCCTGTCTATGGACAATCTTGCCGAGAACATAGCTAAGGCATCCAGCCTTGGAGGCATGAGCGCAAACTTGGCAAAACGTATTTTGAAAGAGATGGACAGCCGTCCGATTTAATCGAGATCGAACTTCAGAAATCTCCAATGAAGTCAGATCCCGGCACCAGCCACAGGCTGGTTGCCCGAGGCCAGGACCCCCCTCCTGGCCTTTTTTTTGTATAGAGCGAAGGTAACGGGGTCAGGCCTGCGTAAATGCATTATAGAAGGCACGCTATTTTCCAATGCAGAAACTCGAAAATATCTCCTCCAACAGATCTTCCGATGTAAACTCTCCGGTGATCTCCGACAGGGCACTTTGAGCCAAGCGCAGGTCTTCGGCTAATAGTTCGCCCGCAGTCTGCTCCTGAAGCTGTTGCTGCCCCCGGCACAGGTGCTTATAGGCCCTGGAAAGCGCATCCAAGTGGCGGCGACGAGCGATAAACTCGCCCTCCCCTAGTCCGTGGAACCTCATACTTTCCTTTAAATATCGGCGCAGCGCCTGTACTCCATCGCCGGTTTTCGCGGTCATGGCTATCTCCACACCCTGATCGGTTTCCGTCCGACCAGCGGGCGTACCGGTAAGGTCTATCTTGTTTCGGATAAAGGTTACCGGGATCCTGGCGGGCAACTTGTCCCGCTCGAACGCCGCATGCCGCGGATCCACGCTGTCGTCGAATACCCAAAGAATTCGGTCGGCACGACGGATCTCATCGCGGGCCCTTTTGATGCCTTCCCGCTCGATCCGATCCGTACTTTCGCGCAACCCGGCGGTGTCGACGACATGCAGGGGCATGCCATCGATCTGGATACTTTCCCGCAACAGGTCCCGGGTAGTACCCGGCACTTCGGTTACGATCGCCGAATCCCGGCCCGCCAGGACATTCAGCAGGCTGGATTTGCCCGCGTTCGGCGGGCCGGCGATGACCAGGTGCATGCCGTCCCGCAGCAGGCGACCGACGTGGGCGCTTTCTTGAAGATGCCTGAGTTTTTCATGGATTGTGTGTAAGTGAGTACTTACTTTCCCGTCGGAAAGAAAGTCGATCTCTTCTTCCGGAAAATCGATGGCAGCCTCCACGTACATGCGTAGACGGACGAGCCGGTCCACCAGATCGTGGATACGCCGGGAGAACTCACCCTGCAGGGAACGGCTGGCGAGGCGCGCTGCTTCGGCAGTGTCGCTTTCGATCAGGTCGGCAATAGCCTCGGCTCGGGCGAGGTCCAGTTTGCCATTCAAAAAGGCGCGTTCGCTGAACTCGCCGGGGCGGGCAAGACGAACCCCCGTCGTCAATACCCGCGCCAACAGGAGGTCCATAACCACCGGCCCCCCGTGGCCCTGTAACTCCAGCACGTCCTCACCGGTAAAGGAACGGGGGGCGGGAAAATACAGGGCGATACCCTCGTCGATGACCTCGTCGTCGAGGCCGCGAAAGCGACAGAAGACCGCGGACCTGGGTTCCGGAACTCGGCCGAGCAGTGATTCGGCGAGCTTTCCGCACAGGGCGCCGGATATTCGCACTATGCCTATACCGCCACGACCAGGCGGCGTGGCAATGGCGGCAATGGTGTCAGTCGCCGGGGCCGCTATTTTGTCGTCGCCGTTATCTGACGGGTGATGTACCACTGCTGAGCGATGGAAAGAATATTGTTGACCACCCAGTACAGCACCAGGCCGGCCGGGAAGAACGCAAAGAATATGGTGAATACGAACGGCAGACTCATCATGATCTTGGCCTGCATCGGATCGATGGGCGCGGGATTCAGCTTTTGCTGAATAAACATGGAGATGCCCATGAGCAACGGCAGTATGTAGAAAGGGTCCGGCGAAGACAGGTTATCGATCCACAGGATAAACGGGGCTTGGCGCAATTCGACGCTTTCCAGTAGAACCCAGTACAGGGCAATAAATACCGGGATCTGGACCACAATCGGCAGACAACCACCAAGGGGATTGATCTTTTCTTTCTTGTACAACTCCATCATTGCCTGGTTCATACGCTGTTTGTCGTCACCGTACCGATCCTTCAGCGCCTGCAACCGGGGGGCGACCCGCCGCATATTGGCCATGGACTTGTAGCTGGTTTCGGAAAGCTTGAAAAACGCGAGTTTTATCAGGACGGTCACCATGATGATGGCCCATCCCCAGTTCCCGAAAAATCCGTGGAGCTTGTTAAGCAACCAGAAAAGAGGCTGCGATAGAACGGTCAGCCAGCCATAATCGACGGAGAGTTCCAAACCGGGCGCCACGTCCGCGAGGCGATCCTGCAGTTTAGGGCCGGCGAAGAGCCGGGCGGCGAACTCGTGGGTCGCACCAGGCGCTATGTCCACCTGGGGGCTGTACATCCCGATGACATACCGGGACGGGGGCGGGACCTTCAGCGCCCGTGAAAAATAACTGCCCTTTTCCTCTACCGGGGGTATCCAGGCACCGAGAAAGTAATGCTGCAGCATGGCAGCCCACCCGCCGGAGAAAGTCTTTTCCAGGTTGGAATCCGCCATGTCGTCAAAGGAGATCTTGTCGTATTTTTCCTCCGGGCTGTAGATGGCGCCACCGGTGTAGGTGTAGATGAACCTGGCCTGCTCTCCCTCGGGTAGCGGGGTGCGTTGAAACTGTCGGTATTCCCGCCCGCTCCAGACGGTGTCGGACGCGTTGCTCACCTTCTGGTGGTGATTGATGAGATAACTCCCGCGATGAAAGGTATACGTCTTCTGCACCGTGATACCGCTTGGGTCCTTCCAAGACAAGGGGACGGTCAGGGAATCCGCGCCGTCGGCGAGCGTGTATTGGGATTGGGCGGTTTCAAACAACGCGAGATGACTGGGCGCCTTTTGCTGCGCACTGTAGAGACCGGACTGAGCCACAAACAGGTTCGGGTGAGTGTCATTCATCAACCGGAACGGGTCGGCCTCGTCCTCTGTGTCGCGGGGGTAGTCGAGTAAAAACAGCTTCCGTATATCGCCCCCCTGAGTATCGATTTCAACGTGTAGCACATCGGTCCTGACCTCAATTGTCCTGCTGGTTTGCGCTTCCGTGGGATCAATTGCGGGCCCTGGCAAGCCGCGCACCGCACCTTCTTCCTCCGCGCTAGCCGGCGCGGGAGGTATATCCGATGCTGACGGCAGGGTCTTATCCGCATCAACCGGTGCTGCAGGGAGGGCGGGCGCCGGTGAGCTGGTCTGCGTCGGCGCTAATATCTGTCCGTAGTCTTCCACCCAGGCCTGATACAGCAGGAACAGGACGAACGCCAGCGCAGAAACTAAGATGAGACGAATGTTATCCATGAGATCTCTTGTGCGTCGGTTGGGGTACCGGATCGTAGCCGCCTTCATGCCAGGGATGGCAGCGGAACAGTCGACGCAGTGCCAACCAGAACCCCTTTAGAACACCGTGGGTTTGAAGCGCCGTAATGGCGTAGGCAGAACAACTGGGGTGATAACGGCAATGGTTCCCCAAAAAAGGGCTGATCAGATACCGATACGCCCGAATAAAGAAAATCAGGATGTTGCGCATTGTCCGACCAGTGTTCTCCAATGTCTCAAGAGCGATTCCCTGAGCTGCTGGTTGCTTTTCCCCTGCAGCCCCTGGCGGCCGAGCACCACGATATCCAGCCCGCGTAAATACAATCTGTGTACGCGGAAACTTTCGCGTACCTGGCGTTTGATACGGTTGCGTGCCACGGCGCGGCGGACATGCTTTTTTGAGATCGCCAGACCCAGCCGCGCATCGGCCGTATCGTTAAGGCGGGCCAGTGTGGTGAAACAGGAGTCCGCAGATCTTACAGGTTGTTGGAAGACCCGCCGGTACTCTGCCGGTGTCAGCAGCCTGGCCGTACGGGA
>JAUXGQ010000047.1 GCA_030621975.1 Gammaproteobacteria bacterium
CGATGCACGATATGCCATCTGCGCCGAATGGGAAATCCCTCGACGTCCAGCACCACCAGACGCCCGGTTTCCAGCTCCAGTTCCAGGGAATGGAGCGACACGACGCTCAGCCCCAGGCCCACGCGCACCGCCTGTTTGATGGCCTCGTTTCGGGTCATCTGCATGCCGGTTCTGATCGTCAGATTCTGATCCGCGAAGAAGCGCTCCATGGCCGCGCGGGTACCCGACCCCGGTTCCCGGATCACAAAGGTCTCTTCGGCGAGGCGCGCCAGCGGCAGGTTCGTCTCCCCCGCCAGCGGATGTTCCGGCGGGGCGATCACCACCAGGGGGTTCTCCATGAAGGGCTTGAATTCCAGGTCCAGCTGTTCCGGGGGCTTGCCCATCAGCACCAGGTCCTTCTGGTTGGATTCCAGAAATCGGATGAGATTCTTGCGATTGGTTGCCTCGATGGTCAGACTGATACCCGGGTAGCGACGGCTGAACGCGGCCAGGAGGCGGGGCGCGAAGTAATTGACCGTACTGGCTACGGCGATGTCGAGGCGGCCTTTCTTCACCCCTTTCATGGCCTCCAGGACCTCTTCTGCCTCTTCCAATTCCTGGAAGATCGCGCGGGTATACCGGTAGAACTCCCGTCCGGCCTCGGTGAGATGGATCTTCCTGCCCAGCTTTTCGAACAGGGACAGCCCGACTTGATCCTCGAGCTGGCGCACCTGCATGGAAACCGCGGGTTGGGTGAGAAAGAGTTCTTCCGAGGCGCGGGTAAAGCTCAGCAGGCGTGCAGCGGACTCGAAAACCTTGAGTTGTCGCAGGGTGACGTTCACTGGAGCAAGCTGCTAATCATAAACTGTACGTTATTGTAATAGCTGAAAACCTTTCATACAACTTATACCAGGCGCGATTCAGCAGGCAGACTCGGCCGCTACACGCCGATTTACAGCCGCTCGACGGATTGTGTAACAATGAGCGCAACGGCTTAGCAGGCAGGAATAATTTTCGCATTGAGTATGGCGCGGCTATGGATACCCAACTGGAACAACTCTGCTCGATTCTGAGAAAAGCGGGCAAAGAGGAAGTGATGAGCCGTTTTCTCAAGGTGACTCCCCGTCTCAAAGCGGACGGCAGCCTGGTCACCCAGGCAGATCTGGCGGTTCAGCAGCGTATAGCCGGGGAACTCGAGTCACACTGGCCGGGGTGGCCGCTCTTGGGTGAGGAGATGGCTGAAGCCGAACAGGAAGATCTGATTCGGCAGGCGGATAAAGCACTTTGGTGTCTCGATCCCCTGGACGGCACCAACAACTACGCGAGCGGTTTTCCCTTTTTCTCGCTCTCGCTGGCATTGATCGAGGACGGGCGCCCCGTCCTGGGAACCGTCTACGACCCCATGCGTGACGAGTGCTTTGCTGCCCGGCGTGGCGCCGGCGCCTGGCTGAATGGCGCACCGCTTCGCTGGGACGGCGAGGGCAACCGGTTGCGGGACTGCCTGGCGGTGGTCGATTTCAAACGCCTTCCGGCACCCATGGTGACGCGCCTGGCGGCGGGCGCTCCCTATCGCTCGCAACGCAACATGGGCTCGGTAGCCCTGGAGTGGTGTTGGCTGGGCGCGGGGCGTTTTCAGCTCTACCTGCACGGCGGACAGAAGCTGTGGGACTATGCGGCAGGCCGGCTGATCCTGCAGGAAGCAGGCGGCTTCAGTCGTCTTCTGATAGCCGGGCGGGAGGGGCCGCAGGACGATCTCAGCCTGACGCCCCGCCTGGCTACCGCTGCGGCAAATCGGGAACTGTTTTTGGCATGGGACCAATGGCTGCAAAGAATACTCTGACATCGCCGCTACCTTTAAACAAACTTTGCTACCCCGACACCACAATGAGAAACAAATCAATTTACGTTGGCATCGACGAAGACGTCTTTGGCGGAATGACGCCAACCGGCACGATCATCCGCGACGCCTGGGTGTTCGGGATCATCCCGGACAGCGAAAAATGCGCCGGCTGGACGGTGCAGGGCATCCAGAGCCTTTACGACGAAGTGTTCGCGGCCTGGGAGCCCTACGGCCATCTGATGTCCAACCTGCCCCCGGATCTGCGCGAACGTCACCAGCGCATCTACGAAGCGGCGGTGCAAAAAGCCAAAGCCCTGGGCTGGGACCCGGAACTGAACGACGAGGATACTTGAGAGGCGCCCACCTGTGGACGGACGATTCACCACCGAGACCTTCTTCCGACCCCAGGAGGTGGCGCGCCAGGAAAGCGCCATCCCCGCAGTGCTCTACAACGCCTGCCAAAGACTCCTCAGGCGAATCGGCGCCGATTGTCTCTTCGTGCCAATCCGCAGCATGCAGTATCAGGCCATCATCGACCGTGAAGAGATCATCTTCGTGGACAGCCAGGGCGGCTACGCCTATCAGGATGGCCAGGGCGGGCGTCTGATCAGGATCGCCTGGGAACCCCGACCACCGGACAAGCGCGAGTCCCTGATCGAGTCCATACCCTGCGACATCCTGTTCTACTTTCCCGACCTGAAGGAGACCCAGCGGCGGCTGGTGGGCGAGTTTACCCGCACCCTCGAGCAGATCGAGCAACGCGAGCGCGAGCAGCAAATCGCCGACCAGGGTGCCCGGATTCTACCCTTTCGGGGGGGCGAACCCGGTTAACCCGCAACCTGGTTACCCGGTTAACATAATGGATGAGATTTATTACCAAGGGGTATTTATCCCAATCACTCGCTATGCATGGATTGGTATGATGTTCTGCTTTGCGATAATGAGCATATAGTATTCTGGTGTTTGGTCTGTTTGAAAATAGAGCCCTGCTGGAAGAGTCTTCGTCACAATGGCTGTTCGATGCCTTTGCCTGGTCACTGGACAATTTCGACACGGATCTTTTCTACTACAACACCGTGCTGGTGTTACCGACCAATCAGTTCTTTCCGGGCCGGGTCGATAGTGTGCATGGCATGGCCAACTTGATTTTTAGTCAAGTCAAGCGTTATGCCGGCATCAGTCACTGGCCTACCCGAATCGCCGATCAAAGCAGTTGTTCCCTGCTCGATACCCCACAGGTCAATATAAAAGGGGCATTGCGTAATCCGGATGGCGTTGCCGATGAATCAGTCGCCGATGAACGCCGCCTGCTGATCCCCTATAACCCGCAACAGATCAACAACCCGGAAGGCATGATCGCCACGTTTGCCCACACCCTGGCCCACTACATGGGGCAGATGGCCAAGACGCCGCCGCCCGGGGGTGTGGAATACTGGCCGCACGTGACTGAATTGCTCGCAGTCTATCTGGGTTTTGGTCTCATGTTTGCCAACAGCGCCTTCACCTTCCGGGGTGGCTGCGGCAGCTGTTATAACCCCAATGCCAACCGCGACGCCTATCTCTCCGAGCAGGAGGCAACCTATGCCCTGGCGATCTTTGCGGTGCTGAAGGGCATAGCAAATTCATCTGTGACCGTCCATCTGAAAAGTCATCTGCGCGGCTTCTACAAGAAGGCCGTGAAAGAGATCAGTCAACGGACAGACGACCTGACGCGATTGCGGAAGGTTGACGGAGTACCGTTTCCTTCCGGAAAGCAGTTGGTATAGCTGAACCCTTTTGACAATTCGCCAGGGACGGGCGCGTCATTGGCTCTGACCGCCACAGTCTCCTCGATGCCACGCCCCCATCGTGCGATGCACGACCCACGCGGAAGAATCTCTCCCGAGAATTGGCGAAAACCCGAATTTTTTTCAAATTACTTTGTTGTATTATCGCTAATCTATATTGACAAAAGCGATTTTCAGGTATATGTTTGCGACAGTTGTCGAAAACCCAACAAATTGTTGTTTTTTTACAAACGACTGGTTGTCTCCAGGGAATCGAAGTATCCAAAAGCCTTTCAGGCCCAAGAGAATAACTCAAGCATTGCGTTTAAGGCCGGTCCTTAAACAGCATCGGACGATATCGCACGAGGAGCGAACGATGGCTCAAACGATGACTACATGCACCCTGGAGATGGAAAACCGCACCTTCGCCGGAAGCCACGGCATCAGTCAAGGAAACCGGCACATGCGATTTGTGCCGGGATTTCTGGATCAGGAGACCGGCTCCGTATATGCATCCTGCAGGGACGATGGAACCCCCTGCATCGTCCACATACTCGACGGTTTGCCGGAACACCTGGTGGTGAAGCGCAACGCTTGCGGAAAGGTATCGTCAGTCAAGGGTTCGATCGTCGCCGGTTTTCTTCGGGACGGACACTTCTACACGCGCGAACAGGCTGCCGACGTGGTTTCCTTATAATCCTTCCGCGGAATTAATCTCGCGCCGGGTTACCCAGCGATCTCTGACTCCAGGCGTCACGCATTTAAAACAGTTGGATCAATGCTCTGATTTCTCCTGATACCGGCGGTCTACCGGGCCGGCCCTGCCAGGCTTGCCCAATTGGGTCCAATGATTGCGAAAACGTTTACGCTGCCAGGCAATCACTGTCCCTGTCTGAACAAAGACCAGAGCATGCCGCTCTCACTCACGAATAGTCCGAAAAACCGCAAAATATATCCTATTGCTTTACCCGGATATTCGTCTATAGATTAAAGAACGAAGGAAAGCGCCCCTGCTGCTTCGAAGCATCGGCAAAACAACCATCTCAATGCGGGAGGAGCATGCCATGAATTCATTCAATGCCAATGTGGTTATTCATGTTGACGAAGAACTCAGTGACGAAAATATCCATTCTTTGGAAAATGAGCTCGCCGGAATGTCCGGTATTGTCAGTTCCTGCGTCCACAAACGGGCCCGTCATCTCTGGGTCGTCGATTACGATCCCCGGAAAGTCCGCTCTGCCGAGGTTCTGCATCGAATAAAGAACACCGGATTGCACGCGGAGTTGATTGGCGGCATTTAACTGCAATATAAGATGAATTGGCGCGCCCGGAGAGACTCGAACTCCCGACCAACTGGTTCGAAGCCAGTTACTCTATCCAACTGAGCTACGGGCGCAAAGAAATGACTAGCGGGGCCTGCTTGCTGAGGGTATGGCTGTATTGTGCGCCAGCCGTCGGAAAAAGGCGAATGCAGCCTGGGTTTGTATCGGGTCCGTAAATACGACATCCCTGCCGCAGTTTTCTCAACACCCTTCTACCGCGGCACCCCGACGCCGGGTTGCGGCGAACATGGAAACCCCGGACCCTGGTGAGAAGTCCGGGCTAGCTCCGCACATTCATTGGCACGTAGTCTGTCGCCCCGTTCCCGGTATAGATTTGTCTCGGTCTTGCAATCTTGGTTCCCGGCGTTTCGTTCTGTTCCCACCAGTGGGCGATCCAGCCGGGCAGGCGGCCGATGGCGAACATGACCGTGAACATGTTAGTGGGGATACCGATCGCACGCAGGATGATGCCGCTGTAGAAATCCACGTTTGGATAGAGTTTGCGGTCTATGAAATAGCTGTCGCTGAGTGCGATTTCCTCGAGCTTGCGCGCAATTTCCAACAGTGGGTCGTTCGTGCCCATGCCGGCGAGAAGACGTTCCGCGATACGTCCGAGTACCTTTGCGCGGGGATCAAAGTTCTTGTAGACCCGATGCCCGAATCCCATGAGGCGCGCCTTGCTGTCCTCCTGCTTGGCAAGACGCACGAATTCTTCGGGTGTGGTGTTGCCCTGGTGGATCGCCTCCAGCATCTGCAGGACTTCCACGTTGGCGCCCCCGTGGAGCGGTCCCCACAGGGCGCAGACCCCGGCCGCACAGGATGCGAACAGGTTGGCCTGGCTGGAGCCGACCATGCGCACCGTGGATGTGGAACAGTTCTGCTCGTGGTCGGCATGCAGGATCAAGACGAGATTGAGGGCATCCCACACCGCGTCTTTGCAGACGTACTCCTGATAAGGTTGCGAAAACATCATATGCAGAAAGTTCGGAACATAGCGCAGCCCCGGTTTAGGGTAGATGTAGCTCATGCCGCGGGAGCGCCGGTATGCATAGGCAGCGATGGTGCGGATCTTACTGATCAGGCGAGCGGCGGCCATCTGGAAGTGGTCGGGGTCTTCCAGTGTGAACACCTCGGGATGAAAACAGGACAGGGCGTTTATCATGGCGGACAGAATCGCCATCGGTGGGGCCGAGCGTGGAAAGCCCTCGAAGTGGTGCTTCATGGCCTCGTCGATGTTCGCGTGTTCCGTGAGATCAGTGCTGAAGCTCGTGTATTCCTCCTCCGTGGGCAATCGACCGAAGATCAGCAGCCATGCTACCTCTCCGAAGTTCGGGTGCTGTTCGAACTGCTCGATGGGTATGCCCCGGTAGCGCAGGATGCCTTGCTCTCCGTCGATGAAGGTGATGGCGCTTTCGCAGCTGCCCGTGTTGCCGTATCCCGGATCCAGGGTAATAAGACCTGTCTGGGCGCGCAACCGTTCAATGTCGATGGCGCGTTCCCCTTCCGTACCCTCCACGATGGGGAATTCGTACTCGGTTTTTCCGATTGTCAACCTGGCGGTCTGGGGCATATCGAACCTCTTCTTTTTGGTTAGATGTCAGCTACAGAACCAACACTGGAGATAAGGATAACGGGTGTCGCGGAAGCCCCTGTCATGAGGTCTGCGCGGAGCGTCCGGAATGAGGGGGAGCAAATCACGATCGAGTCAGGAACGCCCACATATTCGCATCAGGGATAAGAGCAAGTCAAGGACACCCGCATTGTGACGTCCGGGACAAAGTCATCTGGTTTTCGTGCTCTCGCCCCTGGCTAAACACAGTCGTTACAACGCGGTCAGACGGGATGGATCGGCGCACAAAAATGTGAAGTTATTTTGAAGCGAGCCCTAAGGCCGTCAAGGTCTTCGAATCCTTGGGGTGGGAAGTGGTGCGGCAACGGGGCAGCCACATCATCCTGGCCAAAGAAAACCACAACGCCACGCTCTCCTTGCCCGCTCATCAGGAGGCGCCAAAGGCACTCTGCGCGCCCTCATCCGCGCCGCCGGCCTCACGGTCGAGGAGTTCGTCAAGGCAGCTAAGGGCTCGCGTAGAAATTAATTCACATTTTGGGGCGTCGAGATGCCCGTCCAGCAAGGCGAGAGGAGTGCGAATAGCTAGGAGGCTGTCCGAGAATGGATGACCTACTGCGCGAACGTGGATGCCGGCCGGATTTCGCGCTCGAATTCGTTAAATATGGCCAAAATGCCTATCCAGGTAGCTCCTAACAATCATTCCTGGTTGGCGCCCTGCCCACCAACTCAGCATATGTGACGGCCGCACTCGAAACGCACGCCTGAATCAGCCTGTCGAAGAGTTCTCGTTCCCAGAAACGTCGGTTGAAGCGATAGCAGATTTCGTTCAGGTAGCTTTCGAGGTGTTTGTTCGATACGCCGCGATGAGAACCTCGTATCACAGTCTTGGTATTGGATATCAGCCGATGTATCCACGGCAGGAGATTTCCAGCGTCCTGCGGTTCGCGGAGCACGACCTTGTAGTGCTTAAGTTGCTTATCCTTTGCCGCTCTCCCGTAGGAACGCCAGCGATCGCTTCGGATCGCCTCCATAAGCTGACGGCCTTCTTCTGTTTCTGCACTACAGCCAAGTTTTTCCAGGAAGTCTTCAATGGTAGCCGCCGAGGCATCCGAGACGACTGCCATACGTGCAAACCCCGGCCGTTCCTTCCCCTTTCTGTCCGTGTACAAGGATACGGCACATAAAACGGTTGCCTTGTTTTCGCTTCCACGTCCACGTGTAGTCCCTTTAGGACCAAAAAAAGACTCGTCCATCTCAACCAATCCGGCAAGGCGGTATCGCGCGTCCCTATCCCCCATCGCTTTGCGGACCTTATGAGCCATCAACCACGCTGTCTGGTACGAACCAATCTCAAGAATTCGTTGCATCTCAGCGACGGATACCCCCACCTTGTCCATAGCCATGTGGTAGACAAGCCAATACCACTTGAGAAGCGACGTGCGCGTCTTGTGGAAAATCGTCCCCGATGTCATGCTGGTTTGGTGGCGGCAAGCCTTACAGTCGAAAAGCCCTCGCCCCTCAAGGAACCAGAACTTATCATGACCACAGGCAGGACAGTTGAATCCCAACGCCCACCTCTGCTCAACCAAATGCTCAGCGCACGCTTGGTCTGTAGGGAATTCCTTCTGGAAGTCTAAAAGGCTTCGCTTTCTGTACGATTTCGGCATGGCGGCATAGGCGAGGTTTTCCTCGTCGCATAGCATACCAAATTAGGAGCTATCTGGATAAGCATTTATGGCCAATATTCGCCTCATTCGAGCACGAAATCCGCCTCGGCCCCACGTCCGCTCGCTACGACCGCCATGGATGGCGGAAGTGCCGGTTTTGCAGGAGCAACAAACCGGTCGGTC
>JAUXGQ010000338.1 GCA_030621975.1 Gammaproteobacteria bacterium
ACCGAACATACCGTCTTCAAGCCCCAGTACCCGTTGCGTCCCATCGGGGTGAAAAGCACTGTGTTCGCCCCTAATCCTGAGCAGGCGGACGAATTCGCGAAACACCTGCGCGTTGCTCGAGTCGGGATCGTCGAGCAGGGCCTGCAGTTCCTTTTCGTCCCAGCGGCGGCTGTTGATCGAACGCGGCTGCCCTGTCTGCCTGACACCCTGATAATCGTTTCCGGCTGCGGTCAGACTGTGAAAATACACCGCGGGTATGCCTTCCAAGGACAGCATGACCGTCTGGGAACAGAGAAAGCGGGCGATGTGCTGATCCCTGTCCGGGCGATCCGGATCCGACAGGGCGTCGAAATAGGTGATATTGAGCTCGTCGGGACTTTCCTCCAACCCCTCGTCGGGGCGTGTGGAGACATAACCGCCGCGCCGTCGCACCGCCTCAACCAGTTCGCGGACCCCGGACTCCGGAACCACGCCGTGCAGGGGACGCAGGCTGATCCCGCCCTGGGACGCGGTAAAATTGATGAAATTGCAGCCGGGCCGAAGGTTTGGCAGATTCGCCGCCCACTCGCAGAGATAGCGGGTTGTCCCCGTGTACAGGGCATGCAACAACAGGGGGGCCAGACTGAACTGACAGACGAGATTCGCTTCGTCGCCGTCACCGAAATAACCGATGTTGCGCTGGCCCGGCAGGTTAGTGTCGGTCAGCAACAGGGTGTTGGGCGCAAGCATGTCCAGCACATCCCGCAAGAGTTTGACTATCTCATGGGCCTCGGGC
Organism: Gammaproteobacteria bacterium; assembly: GCA_030621975.1. Lineage (GTDB taxonomy): Bacteria > Pseudomonadota > Gammaproteobacteria > Chromatiales > Chromatiaceae > JAUXGQ01. The sequence goes on from JAUXGQ010000338.1 coordinate 776, forward strand.
AGATCGATGCAGGTACTACCGGGCTGTTTCCAAAGGTAGGCGATAGCATCCAGTCGGATGATGTGCGCGCCGTTCTCCACATAGAACAGCAGGATGTCCATGAACTCGAACAACACATCCGGATTGGCGAAGTTGCAGTCGACCTGGTCCGCGCTGAAGGTGGTCCATACCCACTTCTCCCCTTGCGGCGTCTGTACGGCGGTCAGCAGCGGGCCCCTGTGCGGGCGGTCGACCGCACTCAGGTCGGTCTCCGGGTCCATTTCGATAAAATATTCCCTGGCGGGCGCGACCCCGCTCTGAAAATACCTGAACCAAGGGCTGTTGCTGGAGACGTGGTTCGACACCAGATCGAACATCAAGCCGAAATCCTCGCCGATTCCTCGAATATGGTCCCAGGTGCCCAGCGCCTTGCTCACTTCACGATGGTCGATTACGGCGTATCCGTCGCCGGAGCTGCAGGGAAAAAACGGCAACAGATGAACGTTTCGGATGGCACCCTGGAGGTTGGCCTTGAGAAAGCGGCGCAACACGCTCAGCGGAGGATCGTCCTCCGCCTGCACCATGTCTGCGTAGGTGATCAGTATGTTTTCCCCCTCGTCCCAGGTAGGCCCCGCCGTTTTTCCGTTGAGGTTATAACGGGCCGCGAGCAGGCACAGCCGTTCCATCAGGCGCGGCGCCCGCGCCTCACCGTACAGGCGTTCGACGCGTGCTCTTATCCGCTCCATGTGGTGGAGTGACAAAACTCGCACTAGTCCATCCTCAGGTTGATGTTTCTGAGCAACCGCTGAAGACCGTAGCGCAGCACCTCGTAGCTGAAATATTTGCTGGCAACCTCGTAATTGTGCTCCACGATCTGTCGGCGATAGTCAGGGTTATCGAGCAACCAGCGCACCTGAGACGTCGCCTTGCGGTTCACGAAACCGTTTATCGTCGGCAGCTTGAACCCCTTCGGTTCGATATCCCGGATGAACACTTCGTAGCGGTTAACCAGAATCGGCACCCGAAAGTAGATGGCCTCCAGGAAGGCGTTACCAAAACCTTCGTAGATGCTCGGAAAGGTCACCAGATCGGCATGCGGGTAGAGGTCTTCCAGGACATAGATCTTTCTGCACTGATTGTCGAACTGCCGCAGATCGGCGACACGGTCGCCGAAGAAGCGGATATCCACCCCTTCGTCATGAGCGAGTTCCGAGATCTGCGCCAGGTAATCCTCGCCCTCGTCGCCCGCCTGGTGGGAGATCACCAGCTTGCAGCGCCGATCCTTAAGCCGTCGCAGCAGCGTAATCGTATGCTCGATGCCTTTGCGGGGCACGATGCGGGTAGGCTGCAGGATCATCTTCCCATCGGGGCCCATCTCGATCTGCTCCCTGACATCCGCGGCGTAATCGTCGATGGGCGGCGGCGGATTCTGAAAATCGAGAACATTGGGAATAACGACCGACGGCAACCCCTTTCTCCAGGCCAGAGACTCGCGTGCCGCCTGGTTGATGACCACGTGCTGAAGCCGGGATACGCGGGGCGGGAAAGCCATTTCCAGATAGTCCGGGGTGGCGGAATTCTGGAATCTTTCCCGCTCCCAGTAAAAGTCGTGGTGATGGGCGATCGCCGGCATCTCGGTTTCCGCCAGAAATTCGGTGATGGCGATCCCGAGCGGCACATGCATGGGGATGGTCAGGGCATTCTCGATCACCAGCACCGTCAGATCGAAGCGCTCGACGAATTCGTAGAGGGTCAGTTTCAGATACTCCGCAAGATCGTTGATGCGCCTGCTCAGCTTGGGTGAGCGGCGTTTCCTGCCCCATAACTGACGGTCGATCCAGGCGTTGTCCGGGTGCTGGAAATGAGCCTCCGGAATGCACATACTGATATCGGCGCTGCGATCGAGCAACCCCGCGTACCAGTAGCTGACGTGACGATCCTCCCAGAAAACCTTCGCCCATTTGGCCGACTCCAGTGACACACCGTCTGTACCGGTAAATCGGGTCGATATGAATCCGATATTCTCTGACATGACTCCACAATTTTGAGGCCGCTTTACCCTGTTTTGTTCGGCAAACAGCCGGCAAGGTTTAACGGGGATTCGGATTATATGTATATTAAATATGGCACATATGCAGCAAAGCAACCGCTTCTTGGGTTAGAATTCAAGTCGTTATCAGTCCAGACAGTCTTCAGGAAACGATTTTTTCGACACCAGCCATGCGCATCGCGATTGTACATTATCATCTACAGACAGGCGGCGTGACGCGCATAATCGAACACGCGGTTTCCGGTCTGCGTGACCAGGGTGTGGAATTGGCCATATTGAGCGGTACACCGCCGGAGCGAGAGTGGCCGGTACCCGTGCGGGTCGTTCCGGCGCTGGCCTACGGTGAGCAGGAGCAGGTCTGCACGCCCCAAAGCCTTGCCATCGACCTGCAGTCCGCGGCCCGGGACGCCTTGAACGGCAGTCCCGACGTCTGGCACGTCCACAACCATTCGCTGGGGAAAAGCCTTGCCCTTCCCGAGGCCTTGTTCCGGATCGCGCAAGGGGGAGCGCGGCTGCTCCTGCAGATCCATGATTTCCCGGAGGACGGCCGGCCCGCGATTTACCGGCGACTGCTCGAGCACACGGGCGGAGGAGACCGGCACAGGCTTATGCGTTACCTCTACCCCGACGCCACCCGTATCCATTATGCGGTGCTCAATGGCCGTGACCAGGCCAGTCTGCTCGGCGCCGGCCTCTCCAGCGAGCGGCTTCACCTCCTGCCGAACCCGGTGTGGCTCGAAGAAGATGAACCAACCGCTGATGAGGAGCAGCAAGGGGGGGAACGGCTGTGGCTCTATCCGACCCGTGCCATCCGTCGCAAGAATCTGGGGGAACTGCTGCTGCTGTCGGCGATCGGCGGAGAGGGGGATCGATTCGCCACCACACGGGGGCCGCAGAATCCCGCCGAGTTGCCAATCTATAACGGATGGGTCGACTTTGCCGGTTCCCTCGGGCTGCCCGTCACCTTTGAAATCGGCATTGGATACGGAG
>JAUXGQ010000014.1 GCA_030621975.1 Gammaproteobacteria bacterium
GCTCGGGCTCGGAATCGATAATGCCGTGGTCGGCGCAAACCACCACTGTCGTGTCCGGCCCGAGTTCATCGATAAACAGGCCGAACGCCTTATCCAATTCGGCCAGATGCGTTGCCGCAGCCTGGCTGCGTATCCCCTGTTCGTGGGCCAGACCGTCGAGGTGCGGCCAGTACGCGTAAACGTATTTGAATGCGCTGCTTTCTGCGAGAGCGGTCGAAATAGCGTCAAAGAACTGGGTCATCGTATCGTAGGGCGCCACACCGGCCTTGCCCCGGTGCGCGGTACTGTACGACGAGTAGGCGATTGCCGCGGGCGTCACCAGGCAGGACGGGGTATCGATGAGATCGAATACCGGTGTGTGGCCAAACAAGGTCGCGGCATCGCATCCCGCCGCTTCCAGCGACAGGCCGCTTGCGCGGTCCCGGAAGGGTAATACGACGGCCACCCGCCCGATTTCCTCGAGATAGGTGAACCAGCCCGTGATGCCGTGCTGTTGTGGCGCGGTGCCGGTCAGGAAGCTGGTGACGGCTGTTGCCGTGGTGGTGGGAAAAACGGAGGTGATCCTGCCCCTGAGATAACGGCGGAACCTCTCGCCGGCCCGGCTGCGGAGAAGATAGTTGTAACCAAGCCCGTCGATTACCATCAGGACGACATTCGGACTGCGGCGCAACTCCTGCGCGGGCAGCAGTCCCAGTTCCGGGTAGACAGAACGTCCGCCCCTTGCCCCAACCAGCGAGGCCATGAGGTTCACGATGCCGGCGCCGCGGTAGTCGGGTTTCGCCATGGCAGTTACGCTCTACAATGTAATGGGTATAGTCTTCAGGAAAATCGCTTGTTTCTGTTCCCCGGACCTGCAACTATTTTCGATATTGATCATGTGTGAGCCAGTGAAACAGCTTCCAGCTTGGTGCACCGCGCGGCACCGGATGGATTCCCCAACCAGGACATGGGGTCTCCACCGGGTCAGCGTGTTGGGGGCAGTCGCCTTGCTTGTCCTTGCCTGGATGCAGGAGGTTTACGCCGACGCGCCGCTCATACTGGCGGTGCACCCCTATCAAAAATACAGCACGCTGATGAGAAAATATACGCCGCTCGCCGGCTATCTGAGTGAGGCATTGCGGCGGGAGGTGGTAGTGCGGATCGGCAGGGACTATCAGGACCATGTGGCATATATAGGCAAAAATCGTGTGGATATTGCGATCATGGGACCGGTGTCCTACGTTACCACAGTGGCGCAATATGGCGCGAAGCCGATCCTGGCCCGCTTTGAAATCAACGGTCGGCCCCTGTTTCAGGGTGCGATAATCGTCCGACAGGACAGCACCCTCGGGAACCTGAGCGCGCTCAGGGGAAAGCGATTTGCATTTGGCGACCGGGCATCGACCATGAGTCATCTGGTGCCCCGGTTCATGCTCAGCGAAGCCGGCGTCGACGTCTACGATCTGGCTGATTATCAATTCCTCGGCAGCCATGACAATGTGGCACTGGCGGTGCTTGCAGGGGATTTCGACGCCGGCGCGGTCAAGGAGGAGGTTTTTTACAACTACCAGGAAAGGGGGCTCAAGGCCATCGCTTTTACGCCTGCACTCTCGGAGCACCTGTTCGTGGCGCGCAGCGATCTCGACCCGGAAGACATCCAGACCCTTCGCGACGCCTTGTACTCGCTGGGGGATTCGGAGCGGGGCCGGGCGATCATGCGGGGCATTAAGAAGACTATGACCGGGATGGCGCCGGCAAAGGATGCGGACTATGACAATCTGCGCGGTATTCTGCGAACCCTGGATGACCAGGGTGTCCGATGACGAAGGCGACGGCGATGCGGGTGAAGCGCTTTTCCCCGTGGGCCGGTCTGGGAGTGCTTGTTGTGTTGCTCTTTATCGGCGCTCTTGGCCTGCTGGAGCTGCAGCTCGAGCGCATGCTGGAAGATTATGATGAGCACGCGCAAGACGATATCGAACTGATCGGCTTCCTTGTCCATGACGCCTTGCAGCAGCAGGACTACGATCGCATCGACAGCCTGTTGAAGGAGTGGGGAAAGCGGCGTATGCACACCCATGGGATAAGGCTGACCACGGCGAACGGATTCGTGCTGGGTGAGTTTCGGCGCCAGGAGCCGGCCCGGGATGCGCTGTATCTGAGCAAGAAAATCCCCTATTCTTACAAAGGCCTGGCCACTCTGGAACTGATCAAGGACCGGCGCACGGTACATGCGGGCCTGGAGCGGCTGCGTCTGGAGCTGATTCTGGGTGCACTCGTGATCGGCCTCGTGTTATGGCGGCTGGTGACGCTGAGCATGTGGCAAAGGGAGAAGGCGGAGGCGCTGCGGGTACAGACCGAGAAGCTCGACCGGGCCAACGCCCGGCTGCAGGATGTGGCGGACGAGATTTACCACATGCGTTCGTATCTGAAGAATATCCTGGACTCCATGCCTTCGATTCTGGTCGGTGTGAATGACATGGGATGTGTTACCCAGTGGAATGTCAGCGCGGAGAAGGCTACCAATATGACCGCGGACGAGGCGATGGGACGGCATTTCGTCGACCTGTTCCCCTGGGCGAAATCCCTGGCCGGCGGCTTGCTCGAGGCGATGCGAACCGGCCGACCGGTGCACGCGGAGAGAATGGTAACCCGTGAAGACGATGAGCTGCGTTACTCGGACGTCATGATCTATCCTCTGGTGGCCAGCGGGACCCACGGGGTCGTGGTGCGTGTCGACGACATCACCGAGCGCGTGCAGATCGAACAGATGATGGTACAAACGGAAAAGATGATGACGGTGGGCGGGCTGGCCGCAGGCATGGCGCATGAGATCAACAATCCGCTGAGCGGCGTGCTGCAGAGTTGTCAGAATATTCTGCGCCGGCTGTCTCCGGAACTGGAAGCCAATCAGGCGGTCGCCCGGTCCCTGGATCTCGATCTGCGCCGGATGGGGCGGTTTCTGGAGGAACGGGGTATTCTCGGCTTTCTGGCGGCTATTCGTGATGCCGCGGAAAGGGCCAGCCGGATCGTGGCCGACATGCTTTCATTCAGCCGTCGCGGCACGCGCGAATTTGAGCCTGTTTCAGCCGTTGACATGCTGGAAGGGGTTGTGCGATTGGCGTCCAGTGACTACGATTTGAAGAAGAAGTATGACTTCAAACGGATAGACATCGTTCGGGAATACGATCAGAATCTCGGCCCTGTACCCTGTGATCATACGGAAATCGAACAGGTGCTTTTGAACCTGATCAAGAATGCCGCGCAGGCGATGTTCGGATACGGCGCTCAGCGCCCCGCGCGGATCGTCCTGCGCACGGCGAAAGTGGATGGCTTCGCACGCATCGAGGTGGAAGACAACGGGCCGGGGATGGAAGAAAAGACGCTGCAGCGGGTATTCGAACCTTTTTTCACTACCAAGCCGCCGGGTGTGGGAACGGGGCTCGGTTTGTCGGTGTCTTATTTTATTGTCGCCGAACAGCACAAGGGAACCTTTTCGGTAAACTCCACGCCGGGCCAAGGGACCTGTTTCGTCATCCGCCTGCCGCTGAATATCATACCCTGATCACCATGACCCGTGTTCTAGTCGTTGACGACGAACCCCTGATTGCGGACAGTCTGCTCGTCTATCTGCAGGACGAAGGCATGGAAGTGATCACCGCGGATTCCGGCGAGGAGGCCGTCGAACTGGCGCGCATCTCGGGTGGCTTCAACGTGTGCATCATGGACATGCGTCTGCCCGGTGTCGACGGCAACGGGGCGATACGGGAACTCGCGTCCCTGTATCCGGCCATGAAGTTCATCATTCACACCGGCTCGGTCGACTATTCTCTGCCTGACGATCTGCGCAGTCTTGGCGTCAGCGAAAACTATCTTTTTAGAAAGCCCCTGTCCGATATGGCCTCGCTTGCGGATGCGGTGCGGGAGCTGGCCGAATAGCCAGACAAGCGGCATGTCCGACCCGAAACGAATCTTAACCGTGGAAGACGAGCCCGCCATTCGGGCCAGCATCGTGGCGTTTCTGGAGGACAGCGGGTTCGATATGCTGGAAGCGACCAATGGCCGGGACGGCCTGGCGCTGTTTAGAAGCGAGCGACCGGATGCGGTGCTCTGCGATCTGCGCCTGCCCGACATCGACGGGCTCGATGTCCTGTCGGAAATCGTCGCGGGCTCCCCGGAAACACCCGTCATCATCGTCTCCGGCGCCAGTATGCTCGGTGATGCGGTGCAGGCCCTGAAACGGGGTGCCTGGGATTTCGTTACCAAGCCCATCGCCGATATGGGCGTGCTGGAAAATGCGGTCAACAAAGGACTGGAACGGGCGCGGCTGATGTGCGAGAACCGGGAATATCAGCAGCGCCTGGAAGCCGTGAACCGGGAATTGACCGAAACCCTCCAGCAGCTTCAGGCAGACGAAGAGGCCGGCAGAGATATTCAGGTGCGGCTTCTGCCAGAGGACAACCGGAACTTCGGTGATTATTTCTTTCGGCGCAAGCTCTACCCATCCATGTATCTCAGCGGCGATTTCGTGGATTATTTCATGATCGATCGGCAGTACGCGGGATTTTACATGGCGGACGTTTCGGGTCACGGTCTCGCTTCCGCCTTCGTTACGGTGATGCTCAAGACCCTCATGGTTCAATATGTCGAAGCCTATCTTCAGGAGGGAGATCAAACCATCCTCGAACCGGATCAGACCCTGCAACGTCTGAACCGGGATCTCTGTCGCCAGGATCTGGACAAATATCTGACCATGTTCTACGGCGTGCTCGACCGGGACAACAGCACCCTCGTATGCAGCAACGGAGGGCATTTCCCTCACCCCATATTGTACGATGGATCCGGCGCCCGCCCGATGCTCAGTCACAACCGTCCGGTCGGCCTGTTCGAGGACACGGTTTTCCAGAGTGAGAAACTGGTTGTGCCTGACAACTTTTTGTTACTGCTGGTGTCGGACGGATTACTGGAACTCATGCCTCAGAAGTCGAATCGGGAGCGCTACCAGGACCTGCTTTCGAGGGTGACGGGTCCCGACGTCACTTTTGAGGAATTGACCAAAGACCTTGGCATCGAAGGCCATAAGCAGCTTCCGGACGATGTCACCCTGTTGTCAGTGGTGAGGCGCAACGGTCATGTCAGCGGGTAAGGTCACCTATGCCGAGCACGACGGCGTCCAGGCGTTGCGTTTTATCGGTGAAATTCGCTACACCCTGGGACCTTCGCTGGACCGCTTCCTCAAAAAGCTGTGCATCGGGCCGGCGCCAAGGGGCGTCGTTATCGATCTCACCGACACCGAGAGCCTGGACAGCACCAGCCTCGGGCTGCTGGCGCGGGTCGCAAAGTGGTTGCAGGCGGCCGGCGCTCCCAGGGCCACCATGGTGTCCACCAACCAGGATATCAATGACCTGCTCTACAGCGTTGGGTTCGATGAGGTCTTCAACATATCAAAGGCGGGTATCGATGAACCGGAGAAAGCGGAGACACTCCAGCTCGAGGAGACCGGAGGGCCAGAGCTGAAGGCGATCATCCTGGAGGCGCATCGGACGCTGATAGCCCTCAACGGCCGCAACCGCGATGAGTTCCAGGATGTGGTCGATCTTCTGGAACAGGAAGTGGAGTCTGCGCCGGCGAATTAAAGCAGATCGTACGGTGGGGCTTGCCCCAGCTCCCTGTTCCACGATCCCCGAAACCAAAAAGCTGGGGCGAGCCCCAGCCTACATGCGCAGTAAAGAGGTCGTGAGAAATCCCGGTCGAGTCTATCGGGCGGCGGTTGACCCGAACTATTCAACCTATCCCCTGCTGCGGCCGGGTCTGGACGATATGTATGTCCTGTCCCGCGACGATCCCTTCCACGTCCTGGGGGCCGCCGAACGCAGACTCCAGAAATACTGCAATCTCCGCCAGGCGCGAACCCAGGCGGGCGGCTGCGGCGGGGTCGGCGGACAGGGGTGTCCTGGCGTAGTCGATCCGCTCCGCTTTGCTGCCCTGTCCAGGTGCGGGCCTCAGGGCCAGACTGAAACTGGCGCAGGCGCGCAAAGACGCCTCTCCGGTTTTGCGGTTGCACAGTATGCGGTATGCGCTGCCTGGTTGCGCGGCGGAAGCCAGGGTTTGTCCCAGGCCCACCGCCAGTTCTACCCATACCTGGTCGGGGTCTCCGGTAACGGGGTCGGCGGTGTGCATGATGAAGGAGAGCTCGGGATCCACCAGTTCCTGAATCAACACGGCCATGTGGATCGCCCCATGGGCGATACCGTTTTGAGTCCGGCTGATAACGGCCCGGCGGCTCCACAGCGAGGCCCATACCTGGCGGATGGCGTCGGCGCCCTGTGCCGCCGACACACCGATTCGGGAATCGTACAGACCGGCGCTCGCCAGGTTCTCCAGATCCTCGCCATTGGCGCTCGATCGTACCGCCAGGGGCGTGTTCGCGCCGAAGAATTGCCTTATTTCGTCAGTGAGTCCGGCCGGTAGCCTGATCCCGAGCAGTATCCGGCGCAGGGCGTTCAGGGAATCGTCCAGGTCCTCCAGGTCGTCGGGATGCAGCGCGCTCTGGAGACTCTGGTACTCGTTTTCCAGTTCGGGGTCTCTTCCAAGCTGGTGCTGCATGGCCCCGAATGGCAGGATCAACCCGCGGGGGGCGCGGAACAGACCGGCGGATTCCTCGGCAAGGACGCGGAGCCGCGCCGCGGCGGTGGCCTTGGCGCCGCAGTTCGCCACCCTGGCCGCCTGCAGCGGGATCAGCCTGGTTTCTTCACTTAGTTGCACTGGGGGAACAACCGTCTTCGTTCGCATCCTGCCGAGCGGCTCCGGAGCGGTGGCAGGGGACGCCGGCTCCAGCGAGATGTCGTCGCCCGCGACCCGCAGCCGAACGGACTGGTTCAGATAGGCGTCGAAGGTCGCCGACCGCCCCCTCTCGTCGCTGATGGCGAAGGGAATCCTCGCCTGCCGGGCCCGCACTCCAAGATGAGACAAATGCGGGATGGTATGAGCCAGCAGGATCCCGCGTACCCGGGACGGGATCTCCTCGTCGCCCTGCGCGGAATCCAGGAGAAGGATGACCGCCTGGTCTCCCGGGCCGAGGGCGTCGAGGGTTGTGCATCTGACAAGCCGTCCGCAGGACTCGCCCGGCGCCACGCCCGCCCAGGGTGGAAGATCCAGCCGTGCGGCGATGTCCCGTTGCGCGGTCTCGGTCAGCCTGGTGAGTTGAAAGACGAGGTTGCCCCGGATGTCGCCCTCGCAAAACACCCGGATGGCATGCTCCGCCACCCCCAGGGCCTGGCCCAGGTCCGTGACCAGGGGCGGAAAGAGGGCCAGGATACGGTCGGAATAATCCTCTGCCAGGCGCCGGATCCGTTCCAGGGTGGCCTTCAGCCGCAGCAGATGAAAGTGCCGGGTCGGGTCGAAACCCGGCGTCCAGGCCCGCAGCTCCGATAACAGGGCAGTGCACTCCGCGGCTTCCAGATGACTGAGTCGCACGTTGGCAACCGCAGCGGTGAAGGTACGTAACAATCTCCTCCAGTCCCACTTTCCATCCTCGTTATCCAGGCGGTTGACGGTCTTGCTGAGCAGGGCGAAGGCGTAGTCCTCCAGGCCGATGTCGGCGAGGCGCATCTGCTGCGCTCTTTCAGGGTCGGACGCCAGGGTCAGCCCGGCAAGCCGTTCCCGCACGCCGGTCAGTTGTCCCACGAGTTTCAGCAACTGCGCATCCGAGCGCTCTCGATTTGCCTTGAGGTGCAGGAAGGATCGGACACGTGCACCGTCGCCGGAAGACATCGAAGGAATCAGCCCCTCCAGGCGTTGGTCCAGGGTGCTGGCGTTGAAAAACTCGCTGAGCTCCTGATGGAAGACCTGGAACTGCGCTACGAATCCAGAGGCGTAGTCCGTGCCCGGCGCGGTGATGCGTTCGAGTATCTCGCGGGAGGTCTCGAGATCTTCCGGTCCGGCGCAACGGTGCAGTTTGTTCTGCAAGCGATGCTTGATTTCCCCTTTCAGCGCCTTGGGGATATCGTTGCGATGGGCGATGTCACGGATCCGGGTCAGGGGCTCGCTGCGCTGAAAGGCCCTGCCGTAGGAGGGCAGCCAGGGATGGATCTTGCGCAGGATCCAGTTGTGTTCCGGGACCGTGATGGCCTCCAGCCTTTGTTCGATGGCCAGCGCCGCGCCGGCGTGGTGGTGGGGGCGGAAGTGGCGTCCGTCTTCTTCGCAGACCAGCTCGCCGGTGCCCAGAAAACGCAGATAGACCGCCAGGGCGGCGAGCTGCTCGGGACTGGCCGTGAACTCGGGCGCCGAAATCAGGCCGCGTATCCACTCAAGGCGTTGGCGCCAGCTGGGGTTTAGGTCATGCGCCGCGGCGATGCGGGCGCTCGTCGCTGCCTGCGGCGCCGACCGGAGAACGTCGCGATGGGTTACCGGGTGGGGTTCAGGATCCTCGCCGGAAGAGGCCCCATCATCCTTTTTTTGTGCGCGTGGGCCTCGGTCTGCCCCCGTCGGGCGCAGCAGCAGCTTGAGATGCCGTTCGGCGGCCGCCAGCAGTTCCGGCGGCTGCGGCCACTGTTCCAGGATCATGGCGCCACGGAAGCGGCGTTTGCGCAGGCGCTCGAGACAGGCCCTCACGCCGGCGTCGTTATCCTGGGCGGGACCGGTAAACAGGGTCAGGTGACTGTCCCGGTCGCCCCAGTTCTCGTGCACGTGCAGGTGAATGATGGGAATTTGAGGCGCCAGTTCGTCGATATAGCGGATGTAGTCGTTGCGGGTGCCGGAGAACAAGTTGGCGTGGCCGATATCCAGGCACATCCCCACGTGGTCGGTGTCCATGGCCAGATTGCCCAGGCAGGTGAAGGTATCGTTAAAGTCAGCAGGTCCTGTGAGGGGGGTGTTCTCGATGCTGAGTCGAACCCCGCTGTCGACCGCATAGGCGATGATCGAAGCCAGGGCCTCCACGTAAGCCTGGGCCCCCCGATCCATATAGAGGTGGAGGTTGACCAGGTCCGCGCCGATGTCCCGCGCGAAATCCACACTGCGCTTCAGGAGTCTCTCGGCACGGGAGTGCAGGGGATTCGCCTGCCAGGGGGCATGGACCGTGTACAGGATGTCGTGGGATTCGCCGATGCGTCTGATGACATCCCGTTGTTGCTGATCCATGTCTGTTTCATCCCAGCCGGCCGGGCTGCCATCGGCGCCGAACTTTTTGTCCACAAACCACTCGAAGGCCTTGAAACCCCGTTCCACCGCGAACTCCAGGGGTTCCATGGTCCGCGACGCGGAAAAGGCGGTTTGATTGCCAATGCGGATGTGGGAAGTCATGGGCTCTGCTGGGATGTACGTTGTTTTTGAATTCACTTAGGTAATCCGGTAGATATTAGACGAGATTTTCCACGGGCGGCAAGGACCAGAGTAAAAGAATATCTCAAGTTGTTTCGAATGTGTTGCAGCAAAAGTGCCTGGCACCCGAGGTAGCCGTACCCAGGTCCCTTCAGGTATATTAGGAACCAATGATATTGACTCGGGTCAATGCATGAGGTTATATTGCGTTGCAACATTGCCTATGCGGGGGTCGGTGTTATAATGCAATTGCAAATCATTCTTATTGATATTCAGTGTTTTGGACCTTGAAGTGAGAGAAACTGGTTCCAGTCTCGTTTCATTGGGAGAGTTCCCGGTCGGTGGACGCGTCCGTATTGCGAAAATACGGGGCGGTCGGCTGCTTATCCGGCGGTTGCTCGGGCTGGGATTGAGGGTCGGCATGGAACTGGACATAGTCCAGCGCCGCGGTCGCGGCGTCGTCGTTGCCAGCGCCGGGACCCGGGTGGCACTCGGCGGCGGCGTAGCGGATAAGCTCATGGTGACGCCGATCGAATCGAAACCACCGGGCGACGTCCGCCCCCGAGCGGAGCAAACCGTTGCTGACAATCGCACTCGCGGGTAATCCCAACTGCGGAAAGACCGCGCTATTCAACAAATTAACGGGTGTTCGGCAACGGACCGGCAACTGGCCGGGTGTAACCGTAGACCGCAAGGAAGGCCGATTCACGTTAGAAAGGAAGGATGTCGCGGTCATCGACCTGCCCGGTATCTATTCCCTGGATGCCTCTTCCCTCGATGAACAAGTGACCCGGGATTATCTGCTTTCCCGGGATGCCCGTCCGATCGTCAATGTCATCGATGCTTCCAACCTGGAGCGAAATCTTTATCTGACCGTTCAGCTCCTGGAAATGGGTGTGCCCCTGGTAGTGGCCATGAACATGATGGACGTGGCCCGCAAGCGGGGTATCACGCTGGATCTCGCGCAGCTCGGCGAGAGGCTCGGTTGCCCCGTGGTGCCGGTGGTCGCGGTTACCGGAGAGGGTCTGGCGGAGCTCAAGCAGCGCATCCTGGACGTGGCCAGCGGCGAGTGCGCCGGCGGTGTCGAGATGATCCACGAAGACACCGTGGAACAGGCCATCGCGGAGCTGCGCCCGGCCCTGCGCCGGCTCACGGACAAGGCCAACGATCACTGGCTGGCGTTGAAGCTGCTGGAGGGTGATCCCCGAGCCCTCGCCCTGGCCGGCGACGCCCTGCTTCCCCAGGTGGAGCACTGGCAGCGCGTGATCGAAGATCGCACCGGCGAGGACGTGGATATCCACATCGCCGATACCCGCTATGGGCATGCCCACGCCCTGGCTAACCGCTGCATCCGGACAAAAGGCAAGTTGGGACGCACCCTGTCCGACCGCATCGACAAGCTGGTGCTGAACCGGATATTCGGGATTCCCATCTTTCTGGCCGTCATGTACCTGATGTTCATGTTCACCATCAACATCGGCGGCGCCTTCGTGGATTTTTTCGATGGCCTGGCCGGCGCTCTGGTGGTGGATGGTCTGGGCCACTGGATGCGGGGCCTGGGCACCCCGGAGTGGCTGGTGGTGCTGTTGGCCGACGGGGTGGGCGGGGGCGTTCAGGTGGTCGCCACCTTTATCCCCATCATCACCGGCCTGTATCTGATCCTCTCCATCCTGGAAGACAGCGGTTACATGGCTCGTGCGGCATTCGTGATGGACCGCTTCATGAGTACCATCGGCCTGCCCGGCAAGGCCTTCGTACCCATGATCGTCGGGTTTGGCTGTAACGTCCCCGCGGTGATGGCGACTCGAACCCTGGAGAATCCCAGGGAACGCAAGCTGACCATCCTGATGAACCCCTTTATGTCGTGCGGTGCGCGATTGCCGGTCTATGCCCTGTTCGCGGCCGCCTTTTTTCCCACCAACGGTCAAAACCTGGTGTTCGGGCTGTACCTGATCGGCATCCTCATGGCGATTCTGACCGGCATGATCATGAAACGCACCCTGCTGGCCGGGGAGAGCGCCGGATTCATGATGGAGCTGCCCCCTTACCATCTACCCACCCTGCGCGGCATGCTGTTGCGCACCTGGGACCGGGTAAAGCTCTTCGTGCGCGAGGCCGGCAA
>JAUXGQ010000523.1 GCA_030621975.1 Gammaproteobacteria bacterium
AGGAAGCAGCTCATTATAGCAAACGGGAGAGTAGGGTGACGGAGTACGCCAGATGCTGCGTTTTGAGAATGGACAGGATTAACAGGATTTCACAAGATTGACAGGATGTTGATATGCACCCTGCAGATCTCGTTTTCACCGCCGAGACCCTTGGGTGTGCGCATGTTGTGCACAGAGTTAAAGTCCACTTAGATCCTGACTGTTCAGTGTCTGGTCGCGGAAGGGTCGATAAGGAGTAGGGTCAGATCGTCGTGGGGGGTGACACTGCCGGCCGCGAAACGGGAAATGACGGTTTCGATGCGTTTGCGGGGCCCGCAATCGGAGGATTCGACGAGCAGGCCTATCAGTCCGTGCAGGCCAAGCTGCTCGTCATTCACCAGGGCTTCGGTCAAACCATCGGAGAACATGTAGAGGCTGCCGCCGTCAAGACGGAAGTCCACCGCCTGGAATGTCGACTGGGGGTCTATGCCAAGTGGCAGGGCCTGGGAGTTGTAGGCGTTTACACGCTCTTTTCCATGCACCAGCAGCGCCGGAAGATGTCCGGCATTCACCATCTGGACTTGCCCGGATTTCGGATCGTATATGCCTGCCACCATGGTGACGAACATGCCCCTGGTAGAGGTTTCGCAAACCTCCGCGTTGATCATGGCCAGCAGGCGCCGCGGATCAAGGATGTGTTTTCCGAGACACCGGAAAAGACTGCAGGTTTTGGCCATCAGGATCGCCGCGTTGGTTCCCTTCCCGGAGACGTCGCCCAGGCAAAAGACGACCCGTCCATCCTTGACGGTGAAATAGTCATAGAAATCCCCGGACAACTGGCGAGCGGGCACGTTGACGCCGGTCACCGAAAAGTTTCCCAGTATTGACGGGGGCAACAGGCTTGCCTGTATTTCCCTCGCAAGTTCGAGTTCCTGGTTCATTTCAGCAGCCAGTCTGTCACGTTCATCGAGGGCCTTCTGCAGCCGCCAGGTCAATTCCTGATAGTTGAGATTCTCCTCCGCCAGGGTCACATTGGTCTCACGCAGGATCTGTTCGAAATCCTGTTGCGGTTTCGCCTCAAGTCCAAGCGCGCGGCAGGCGTCGCGTACCTGATCCGGCACCTCGTTCAACAGGGTCTCCGACTGGTCGGGGCCTATATCCAGCAGATCCGACATGAGCTGGCGACAATGCTCCAGGGCTGGTGCCTTTGATGTCGTGGTGAATACCGTGTTGATCCAGTCCGCGCAGTAGAGCGCTTTGGGCAGGCAGTCCGCTGGCGTGTTGGAATCCGGGTCCGAAAAGACATGGTGCGTGCCAATGGCCTCCCAGTACTCTTGCGGGAATTCCCATTTCTCGAAAAGCATCCTGCCAACCCGATCATGGCAATCCTGGAAGAAGTGCTTTTCTTTTTCCAGCCGTGTGTCGGGGTCAGAGGTTCGCAACTCGTTCCAGTATTGTGACTTGCCCTGGTGGATGTAAAACAGAATCAGCAGGCCGAAGTCCTGAAGCAGGGCGATCGTGAAGTACTCATCCTTGTCTTCTTTCAACAGGCTGGCGATGAGCCTTGCGCTGACCGATCTGCGAATGGCGTCCTCCCAGAATTGATTGGTGTCGAGACCCGGAATGGCGTCGTCGGCGAGGGCATTGCGGACCGAAATACACAGCACGAGATTTCGCAGCACCTTTTGCCCGAGTATGACCACCGCGTGCTCCAGGTCGGCGATTTCTCTCTGGAATCCGAAGAACGCGGAATTGACTATACGCAGCAGCTCCGCGGTGAGAACCGGGTCGGACGCCACCAGGGCCGCCAGCTTTTTCGCATCGGCGGTGCCCCCTGCGCTGGCCTGCATGATCTTGACGGCGACCTGTGGCGGTGTCGGAAGATCCGTTGGCCGAATCCCGGTCAGACCTTCCGCAGAATCTTCGGTTTGTTCTTCCAGACGGTTTTTTTCAGCAGATTTCATAGGGAACTGGATACTCCGGGGGAAGCCGCTAGTCATCAATTTACCGCAGAGGACGCTGAGAACGCAGAGAGCTTCACGGGTTGCGTCGAACGGCCCTGTCACATTCCCGGTACGAAGTGTAAGCACTGCCGCTTCGCTCCGATCTCAGAAACTCTCTTTAATTCAAACAGCTCTGCGCCCGCTGTGGTGCAAAATCCGGGCTGGATGTGATCGGGCACTATTAGGGTCTTAACGGCAACCCCTGGGAGTTGTTTAGTCTTCCGGACTGTGAGTCTCGTGCAAAATGGCAAAGAATTTAACGCTGGTAATCCATCAGCATCAAACAGCAAACGTAGGCTGGGGCTTGCCCCAGCTTTTCTGCGTACTGGCTTGCGAAACAAAGAGCTGGGGCGAGCCCCAGCCTACCTCTGCAGGTACGGTTATGTCGGGTTAGGGGTTACTGCTTCGTAATATTCGACAGGCGAGCCTGTAGGAGCCGGCTTGCCGGCGAATACGGCTGAGCGTTAGCAGTTCGCCCGCAAGCGGGCTCCTACGGGGTGGAGAACGGGCTTTGTGAGACAGGATACCAGCCGTTACAGGTATTCCGTTCGTCAACCCGCCAGTTTACGCAGAACGTAGCGCAGGATGCCGCCGTTTCGGTAGTACTCCACCTCCTGCGG
>JAUXGQ010000475.1 GCA_030621975.1 Gammaproteobacteria bacterium
ACAGAGCAAATGTAGGCTGGGGCTCGCCCCAGCTTTGCTGCGTACTGGCTCGCGAAACAAAGTGCTGAGGCGAGCCCCAGCCTACGTCTGCAGTTCCGGCTATGCCGGGTCAGGATCAGGAGCCAGAGTACACCAGATCCGGCAGCCAGGTTGCCAGTTCCGGCTGCCACGCCAACAGGCCGAGCATCAACAACTGGATCACTATAAAGGGCATGACGCCGCGGTAGATATCGAGGGTGGTCACGCCCGCCGGGGCAACCCCGCGCAGATAAAACAGGGCAAAACCGAACGGGGGGGTCAGGAACGAGGTCTGCAGGTTGAGGGCGATCATCACCCCCAACCACACGGGATCCAGTCCCATGGCGAGCAGGATGGGGCCGACGATGGGCACCACCACGAAGGTGATCTCGATAAAATCCAGGATGAACCCCAGCAGGAACATCACCAGCATCACCACCAGCACGGCGCCGAACACCCCGCCCGGCAGATCCGTCAGCAGGTCTGACACCATTTCATCGCCGCCGAAGCCGCGAAACACCAGGGAAAACACGGACGCCCCGATAAAGATCAGAAACACCATACAGGTCACGAGGGTGGTACTGCGCACAATGGAACCCAGGGTCTGCAGATTGAGCTGCCGCTGAGACGCCGCCAGCAACAGTGCACCCACCGCGCCGACCGACGCTGCTTCGGTGGGCGTAGCAAGGCCGCCAAGGATGGATCCCAGCACCGCCACGATCAACATCAGGGGCGGCAGCAGCACCTTGACCACACGCAGCCAAAGCGGGACGTCCCCCGCCTCGCGCTCCTCCTTCGGAATGGCGGGCACGGCGTCCGGTTTGAACCGGGCGACCAGTATCAGGTACAGGATATAGAACACCACCAACATGAGGCCGGGAATCAAGGCGCCCACGAACAGATCTCCTACCGATACGGTATCGGGAGCAAAGGATCCCATATCGAGCTGGGCCTGCTGGTAGGCCGCGGAGAGCACGTCACCGAGCAACACCAGGATAATCGAGGGGGGGATGATCTGACCCAGGGTGCCGGAGGCGCAGATGGTTCCGGTGGCGACGCCCGGGTCGTAGTTGCGGCGCAACATAGTGGGCAGGGAGAGCAGTCCCATGGTCACCACCGTGGCGCCGATGATGCCGGTACTGGCCGCCATCAGCATCCCCACCAGGGTTACCGAGATACCCAGCCCGCCCCGCACAGGCCCGAACAGGCTCGC
Source organism: Gammaproteobacteria bacterium (assembly GCA_030621975.1). Lineage (GTDB taxonomy): Bacteria > Pseudomonadota > Gammaproteobacteria > Chromatiales > Chromatiaceae > JAUXGQ01. The sequence goes on from JAUXGQ010000475.1 coordinate 1,232, forward strand.
CATGGTATCGAGCAGATTCTCGGCCACCCGGGATCGCTCCAGGGTCACGCCCATGAACACGAACAGCGGAACCGCGATCAGGGTCTCATTGGTCATGATGCCGTAGAGGCGGTTGGGCAAGGCCTCCAGAAAGGCGCCATCGAAATATCCGCCGATGTCCCCCAGCCAGGCAAAGGCCAGGGCGGTACCGGCCAGGGAAAAGGCGACAGGATAGCCCAGCAACAGCACCAGGCAGACCACCAGGAACATCAAAAGCGGCAGGTAGTCAGCCATCCAGTACCTCCTCCTGTTCTTCCTCCATGGGCACCGGCATTGCCTCGTTCATTCCGCCCAGAAACAGTCCGCAGCGCAGGGCGACCGCCAGACCCTGCAGGATAAGCAGGCCTGCCATGGCCAGAATCATGGTCTTGAGAAGAAACACACCCGGCAGGCCGCCGGCCTCGCGAGAGCCCTCGAACAGCCCCCAGGAACTGGCGACATAATCCCAGCTTATCCAGCCGATAAAAACGCTTACCGGCATGAGCAGAAACAGACTGCCGAGCAGATCGACCCAGGCCTGCCCCCGGCGCGAGAAACTGTGAAAGAAGATGTCCACGCGCACATGCCCGTGATGTTTCAGGGTGAAAGCGGCCCCGCCCAGAAACAGGCAGGCGTGCATATAAGTGACGGATTCCTGCATGGCGATCCAGCCCATGTCAAACGCATAGCGCAGCACCACCACCGCGAATGTCACCAGCACCATGAGCAGCGTTAGCCAGGACAGGGTCCGGCCCACCCATTCGTTCAGGGCCTCCAGGCGATGGACCAAACGGAGCATCCGCTGGGCCTGTTTACTCATGCGGACAGGTCAACCCGGGTGCCACCCGGACCGGGGAAGGGTACTTTGCGGGAACTGAAAACGGTGAGGGAGATCGGGACCCGACGCATGTGCTACCAGCGAAACAGGACCCATTGAGGGATGGCTATGTTGGAAATGTCATCGCTTTCCACGTCCAACTGCCCGTCGCCGTCGATGTCCAGCAGATAATACGGAGGGCCCGCCTGCGGAGTGATCCTGACCATGTAGAGTCGGCCATTGATCCGGTACTCCTGGATGATTTCCCTGTCCGTCTGAATGATGGTTACCTCGGGCTCCAGGGCCTCGCCGCTCTCGACCTGCGGCGGCAGCATCGGCGGCTCCGGGGCGTCACGCGGCCTGGCCGGGCCCCCCTCCTGGGCCAGAGCCATGGGGGCACAACAGCACAGGCCGAATACGATCATCAAAGCTTTCATTAAACCTTCCTTTGCGTGACAAGGAGCGGCAGACTAACGGCTGAACCATGCGCCGTGACAGCCGACCCGCGCCGGGGCAGACGAGCCCGCCAATATTATTACAGTTCCAGCAGAATTTCCCGTACCGCCAGGGACGAATTGCCCCGCGGCTCTGGTCCTGATTACGTATGAAACTCACCCCTGGGCATTTTTTCTGCTTTCGGGCTGAAATCCGGGTTCGCATTACGCATAATACTCAGCTATCGTGGATCACCTTTTGGCCGGACCATCCGGCGGTTGTATCTTTATATGCGCCCATGCCTGCCCTGAACCCCAGACAAGCGGAAGCAGTCCGCTACATCGATGGCCCGCTGCTGGTGCTTGCCGGAGCGGGTTCCGGCAAAACGCGGGTTATCACGCGGAAAATCGCC
>JAUXGQ010000255.1 GCA_030621975.1 Gammaproteobacteria bacterium
CCGCCTCCTGACTGTCCGCGGCGATCAGCAGCAGACCTTCAGGACTGGGGCTGCCCACCGCGAGCAAACGATTGGTTCCGTCTACGGATACCATGGCCTTGTTCGGGAACAGCGCCATGACCCTTATCTGCTCTACGGCAAGCAGGGCCGGGTGTAGCGATAACAGTCCCAGAACGAGATACAGCGTCAGCAGAGGTTTCTTCATTTCGACCCACAAGGTCCGGCAATTTCTTCCTCCTGTAGCGTCTGCCCGCAACCGCAGCTTTAGAAGATCTTATTGATTACTATAGGAATTTACGGAGTATCGGCAGGTGTTCGCGCCGGCAAACCCTTGCCGCCCGCAACGGCGAAAACCGATCTCACCAGATAGATACGCCGGCCTCCACCACCCTGAGCAACTGCAGCGCAAGCAAGCCGTAGATCCCGGCCAGGGCATCGTCCAGCATGATGCCGATACCTCCTTTGACCCGTCTGTCGATCAGCCCGATCGGCCAGGGTTTCAGGATGTCGAAGAAACGAAAGAATACGAAACCGGCGACCATCCATCCCCACCCCGCGGGTGCGGAGATCATGGTGATCAGGTAGCCCACTATCTCATCCCAGACAATCCCCCCCGGATCCCGGGCCCCCAGATCCCGGGAGGTCCTGTCGCATATCCAGATGCCGACCAGAAACAGGATTACCGTGATCCCCAGATACGCGACCAGGGAGAGGCCTTGAAAGACCAGGAACAGGGGAATCGCCACCAGGGTCCCCAGGGTACCGGGAGCAACCGGGGACGTTCCCGCGCCGAACCCGAATGCCAACAGATGCACCGGGTCGCGCCAATCAAAGGCCTGTTTGCGTGCCGACCGACGTTCGCCCATGCCCGTTGGTTCTGCAGTGTCCCCTGCGGCTATCCAGGTACGTAGGAGCCCGCTTGCGGGCGAATGGAGGCGACTCGCCGCACCGGTTCGCCCGCAAGCGGGCTCCTACGGACGGGATATTTAGCCAAAATGATCAAAACCTCCGGATCTCAGTTCCATGGGCTGACCGTCGTCCAACCGGCAACGCAACCCGCGCTGTGTCTCGATGGCACCAATCCAGGTTAAACCGCAATCGAAGGTGGAACCCAGACGTTCCACTTCACTCTGACGATCAGCCGGGACGGTAATACACAGCTCGTAATCATCCCCCGCGGACAGCGGGAGGTTCCGATCCCCTGTTTCGCGCAGATAGGTGCGCACCGACCGGGCCAGGGGGATTTGTTCAACGCACACCGTAGCACCGACATCGCTGGCTTCGAGAATATGCCCCAGATCCGCCGCCAGACCGTCGGAGATATCGATGGCCGCCGTCGCCAGACCACAGAGCGCCAGCCCTTCGGCGACTCTGGGCCGGGGTCTTTCCAGCCGTTGTATCGCCTGGGAAAACCCCTCCGGCGGCACGTACAGACCCTGCAGTGCCAACAAGGCGAGGCCTGCCTCCCCTAGAGTACCGGTCACGTAGATGAGTTCGCCGGGACTTGCGCCGCGGCGCCGCAGTGCCCGCTCAGGCTTGACGAACCCATGGGCCTGCACACTGACGCTGCGTGGACCGCGGGTAATGTCGCCACCCACCAGTTCTACGCCCTGGGCGGACGCCAGGCCCGAGAACCCCCGGCTGAATGCCTCCAGCCAGAGATCGTCGCTGTCCGGAAGCGTCAAGGCCAGGGTCGCCCAGGCGGGCTGCGCGCCCATGGCCGCCAGGTCACTCAGACTCACCGCCAACGCCTTGTGACCCAGGGATTCGGGGTCGACGCCCCTGAGAAAATGGGTCCCCTCCACCAGGGTATCGATGCTCACAGCCAGTGCGTATCCCGCCGGCGCTGCCAGCAAGGCACAGTCGTCGCCGACACCGAGGAGAACGTCGGCGCGGCCGGCGGGCGGTGAAAAGAATCGTCGGATCAGTTCAAATTCGGACAGGGGCATCAGCCGACATGCTCGATCTCCGAGCGCCGGACCTTTTTCGCCAGCTTGTCCAGGACGCCGTTGACGTACCTATGTCCCTGTTCAGCGCCGAAGATCTTGGCCAGTTCCACCGCTTCGTCGATAGCGACCCGGAAGGGCACTTCGGGGTGATACATCAACTCATAGGCCCCAAGGCGCAATATAGCCCGTTCCACCGGATCGACGCTGGCGAGCGCGCGGTCAAGGAGCGGGCTCAGTTGCTCGTCCAGGGCGTGCAGGTTGGCTGGAACTCCGTGTAACAGTTCCTTGAAATAGGGGACCTCGAAGGTCTTCACATCCTGTTCGGCCAGAAACTGATGGTCGATATCGGACACGTCCTGACCGGTCAGTTGCCACTGGTAGAGGGCCTGCACCGCATGCTGCCGGGCCTTGCTGCGCTTCCCCGTCATGCGCCGATCTGACGCAGAAGATTGACCATCTCAACGGCCGAAAGCGCGGCCTCGGCCCCTTTGTTGCCCGCCTTGGTGCCGGCCCGCTCGATGGCCTGCTCGATGGTGTCCACGGTCAGTACCCCGAAGGCGATGGGGACCCCATGCTTCAGGCTGACATGGGCCAAACCTTTTACACACTCACCGGCCACGTACTCGAAATGGGGGGTACCGCCGCGAATAACCGCTCCCAAGGCGACGATCGCATCGTAGTCACCGCTGGCGGCGATCTTTTCCAGGACCAGGGGCATCTCGAACGCCCCGGGGACCCGCACGATGGTAAGGTCGCTGTCTTCAGCCCCGTGGCGCTTCAGCGCATCCTGGGCGCCCGCGAGCAGGTGTTCCACGATAAAGCTGTTGAAGCGCGCCGCGACCAGACAAAATCGGGCGCTATGTATGGTCAATCCACCTTCGATGGTTTTTACTGTCATAGCTGTTTCTCATTAGGAGCCTGTCCGAGAATAGCGATCGTAGCGAGGGCAAGACTGGTTGAGTCAGATTTTTCGATCATTTGAGGCGAATAGTTTAGCCTATTTAACGAAAATGATCGGGAAATCTGGCCAACCAGGCTTGTCCGCAGTAGATTCAGTCTATTCTCGGACAGCCTCCTAGTACCATTTACAGTCCACGTACTCAACAACCTCCAGATCGAACCCCGAGAGCGCGTGGATACTCCAGGGCGCACTCAGGACACGCATTCGGCGCACCCCCAGGTCACAAAGGATCTGGGCCCCTGCACCATAGGTACGCAGTTCCCGGCTTCTGTCCCGTTGCGGCTCTTTGGTTTCTTTGTCTATGAGCTGATAGGCTCGAATCCGCTGCACGATCTCCCGGGCCGTGTCGTGGTTGCGCAGCACGACCAGAACACCCTGTCCCGCCTCGCTGATCTGGCGCAATGCGTTGTTCAAGGGCCACCCGCAGTCCGGACGGCGGATGTTGAAAAGATCGCAAAGGGTGTTCTGCATGTGCACCCGCACCAGTACCGGCTGTTCCACGCTGACCTCACCCATCACCAGGGCCAGGTGCACTTCATTTTCGATACAGTCCTGGTAGGCCACCAGGCGAAAATCACCGTAGGCCGTGGGCAGGGTGCATTCATTGAGCCTTTCCACCGTCTTTTCGTTGCGTACCCGGTACTGAATGAGGTCCGCTATGGTGCCGATCTTCAGCCCGTGGGTGCGGGCGAATGCCTCCAGGTCCGGGCGACGGGCCATGGTCCCGTCTTCATTCAGAATCTCGACGATGACAGAAGCCGGTTGCCTACCCGCCAGTCTGGCGAGATCACAGCCCGCCTCGGTGTGCCCGGCCCGCACCAGCACGCCCCCGGGTTGGGCCATGAGCGGGAATACATGCCCAGGCTGCACCAGGTCCTGAGGCTGGGCGTCCTCCGCCACCGCCACCCTGATGGTGGTGGCGCGGTCCGCTGCCGAAATACCCGTAGTGACCCCCTCGGCCGCTTCGACGGATACCGTGAAGTTGGTGGCATGGGCCGAATCGTTGCCGCTGACCATCAGCGGCAGGCGCAATTGCCGGCAGCGTTCCCTGGACAGGGTGAGACAGATCAGGCCACGTCCGTAGCGGGCCATGAAGTTAATGGCCTCCCGCGTTACCTTTTCCGCCACCATGATCAGATCGCCTTCATTTTCCCGGCTCTCATCATCCATGATGATGACCATTTTGCCCCGGCGAAGGTCTTTAATGATTTCTTCGGTTGTATTCAGAGACATCGGACTCACACGTCGTTGAACTCAGAAGCGGCAATCGCCCGCTTCATGCTAAGGGCTTGCGTGTACCCGTTTGGTGCAGCAGACGCAAGCAAACGGGTCATTATAGCAAAGGTTGAGGACGCAAAAAGAATCGAAATACTAAGGCATTAAATGGAACCCGCGTAACTTCTCAAATATCCGGGGCATTTGGGCACAGCAGCGAGGGTGCGGAGAGTCCCTTCCACGACCGTCGGCAGCA
>JAUXGQ010000363.1 GCA_030621975.1 Gammaproteobacteria bacterium
ACCGCCACGGCGATGTCGGTGGTACCCACGGAGCCGAACAGCCGCCCTTCATCGCCCGCCTTGCAGACAATGGTAATCGACGGCAAGGCTTCCAGCCGGTCTTTACGCCCGGTCGCGACCTCCAAGGCTTCAGCCGCTGCGTTCTCCAACTCCGCCCGGCGCGCTTCGAAGGCGGCCAGATTGTCGTCGGTTGCGGGAACCGCGTTGCCTGACGGAATCAGGTAGTTGCGACCGAAGCCGGCCTTGACCGAGACCTTGTCACCCAGACTGCCGAGGTTCTCGACATTCTTCAAGAGAATTACTTCCATCGTTCTTTCCTCTGAATCGGCATTCAGTTATTCAACTATCGCCCGGTTTCTTCACCCGGGCACGAAAATCAAACCAGAGATCCGCGAGCCCAATCGCGACCAGCAGCATCGATACCTGGGGCATCGCAAAAAACCACAATACGTACATCGCCACCAACCAGGCCGGATGTGCCTTCCTGAGGGCCGAGACGCCATGCGCCACCGCCAGCCCTTGCAGCATCAAGGATGCCGACAACAAGATGCCGAGATCCAAAATCAGTCCCCCGCCGCCCCCGAACCCGGCCAGGCGCAGGCCCAGTAACAAAAGGCCCGCATATCCAAGCGCCCGGTGCAGGCGCAAGGCGTGAAACTCCTGCCTGAAACCGCCCGGATTATAGAGGACGGACTGCCACCATCGGGCCACAAACACGGACACCACGAGAAGCAGAAAAAAAACCGCTGCGAAAAAGCCCGTCATCCAGCGAGCCATTTCCTCGAGAAACATGGCGCGCTGGTCCTCAGCAAGCAGTTCAGCGTCGGTCAGTTGCTGACTGAACGGCTCCAGCGCCTCTCGCCAGGCAATAGCGGGATCCGAAACCTGGAGGTAGATAACCCCGATCGCCAACAACCCGACCGCCAGGGCCGCTTCCACCGACAGTGGTATCGACCGGGTGACCCGCAGGACCACTGCCACCACGAGCACCGGCAGCCACAACAAGACGAACCCGAGCGCCGGGGCAGGACTGGCAACCAGCATATATGCCAGCAATCCGCTCGCGAGTCCTGCCAGACCAGCCACCACCAGCCCCTCGAGCTGTCCCCGTCGCAGGGTGACCAGTGCAATCACCGCTGAACTCAGGATGCTGAGCGGAGGTACAAACAAAGACGCCACTGCCAATACCAGAGCCGACATCACCGCCTGCGACCGGCCCCGCATCGCGAAGGATGCCAGAAATCGCATGGTTTGTTACAGCGTCCGCAAGCGAATCGGAAAGGCTGCTGTCAGTGCTTGTCCGTGTACGGCAGCAACGCGAGGTAGCGGGCGCGTTTTACAGCCGTCGACAGTTGGCGCTGGTATCTTGCACGGGTACCCGTGATCCGGCTTGGAACGATTTTTCCGTTTTCGCCGATGTAGGCCTTTAACAGATTCAGATCCTTGTAATCGACCTCGGTGATGCCCTCGGCGGTGAAGCGGCAATATCTTTTGCGTCGAAAGAAGCGTGACATGCGAAATTCCTCTGAATTTATCTTGCGAAGCGGGGCTCTTAACCCTCGTCGGCTCTAGTTATCTTCGCGACTAAACCTCGTCTCCGAGCCCGAATCGTCTCGACTCTCCTGGCCCTTCCCCAATGCAGAGGGCTCGGTGATGGCCCCTTTGCGTTGGATAATCAGATTGCGCAGCACAGCGTCGTTGAAACGGAACGCACCTTCGAGTTCTTTCAAGGCTTCTCCGTCGCACTCGATATTCATGAGCACGTAATGGGCCTTGTGAATCTTGTTGATGGGATACGCCAACTGCCTGCGGCCCCAGTCTTCCAGGCGGTGGATGGCGCCGCCTTTTGCTTCGACGCCCGAGCGATAACGCTCTATCATCGCAGGCACCTGCTCACTCTGATCCGGGTGGACCAGAAACACGACTTCATAATGTCTCATGTATGCTCCCCATGGATTTACAGCCTCCCATCGCTGTGGTGAGGCAAGGAGTTAAGGCCTTCTATCTGGTAGCGGCCCAAGAAAGCCGGCCATTCTACTATGGTTTTTTGGGTTCCGCAAACCGCCCGAACCCCTGAGGGAGTAATCAGGTCGTTTTTAAGCTTATTTTATTTGCTATTCGGTCTGACTTTCTGTTATCTAAGCAAAAATATCAACTATAACTGGAGGAAAAAACATGACTGAAGAAACATCGAAGATCAGGTGGACAAAAGTTGATGAAGCACCGGCGTTAGCAACCTACTCGTTACTTCCGATCATCCAGACATATCTGAAGGGATCGGGCATTTCCGTGGAAACAAGGGATATCTCCCTTGCAGGCAGAATCATTGCAAACTTTCCGGAGAATCTGACCGAGGAGCAAAGAATCCCCGATGAACTGACGTACCTGGGTGAGCTCGCAAAGACGCCGGAGGGCAATATCATCAAACTGCCCAACATCAGCGCTTCGATCCCTCAGTTGAAAGCCGCAATCAAAGAATTACAGGACCACGGTGATAGCGTCCCGGACTATCCGGAAGCGCCACAAAACGATACGGAGAAGGAGATCAAGGAGCGATATGCAAAGAACCTGGGAAGTGCCGTAAACCCTGTGTTGAGAGAAGGCAACTCTGACCGACGGGCGGCTGTCGCGGTCAAGGAGTTTGCACAAAAGAACCCGCACAGAATGGGTGCATGGAGCGCGGACTCAGAGACGCACGTGGTGTCCATGAGTGGTGGCGACTACCGAGGCAGTGAAAAATCTACGACCATAGCGGAGGCCGGCGCCGTAAAAATCGAGTTTGTTGGCCGGGACGGAAACACCGCCGTCCTCAAAGACAAGCTGGCTCTTGAAGCCGGGGAAGTCATCGACGCGGCGGTCATGAACCGCAAAGCTTTACGCGAGTTCTACGAGGAGCAGATGCAAGACGCAAAGGACAGCGGCGCAATGCTGTCTCTGCACCTCAAAGCCACCATGATGAAGGTCTCGGACCCCATCTTTTTCGGCCATGCGGTTTCTGTTTACTGCAAAGACGCATTTGAGAAACACGCATCTGTATTCAAAGAGCTCGGCGTCAATCCCAACCTGGGTCTCGGTGATCTCCACGCCAAGATCGCAAAACTGCCGGAAGCTCAACGAGCTGAAATCGAAGCCGATATCCAGGCCTGTTTCAAGGATCGCCCCGAGCTTGCTATGGTGAACTCCGATAAGGGGATTACGAACCTGCACGTATCGAGTGACGTGATTATCGATGCGTCCATGCCGGCCATGATTCGTGAATCGGGAAAAATGTGGGGTCCGGACGGGAAGCTTCACGACACCAAGGCCATGATCCCGGACAGAAGTTACGCCGGGGTCTATCAGGTGACGATCGAGGATTGCAAAAAACACGGGGCCTTTGATCCTGCAACCATGGGAACCGTTCAAAACGTGGGTCTCATGGCGAAAAAAGCAGAGGAATACGGATCTCACGACAAGACCTTTCAGTCCCCCGGAGACGGAACCATCCGCGTAGTCGACGGTGCCGGGAAAACCTTACTCGAACAGCCTGTCGAGGAAGGGGATGTGTTTCGCATGTGTCAGGTCAAGGACGCGCCGATACAGGACTGGGTAAAGCTGGCCGTCAACAGAGGCAAGGCATCCGGATACCCCATCGTTTTCTGGCTCGAC
>JAUXGQ010000075.1 GCA_030621975.1 Gammaproteobacteria bacterium
CCCCGGCGATGGAGATGATTTCGTCCCCCTCTGACGGGCGCAAGCCGGTGGTTTCCGTGTCGAACACCACATAGGGTATCCTGGACAGGGGCTGATCGTAGAGTGGATCCGGTCCAGGGCCCGTTTTCTGGAGTTCGAAATCGTAGAACTCGGGGCGGGGGGGAAGGGGCTCAGGCAGGGGTTCCCACTGGCGATCGGAGGCGGGCAGGGGCAGGCGGATCAGCGCGTAACCGGCCCGGCCGTGACGCTGGCTCCAGAGATTGCCGTCGTGGGCCGTGATTATGGCCTCCATGCTGAGTTGGCCGGCTACCCGTTCGAGCCTTTCCTGCTGCCAGACCGCGAGCTGGGCGTCCGGGATGGGGTCTCCCTTCCACACGATGTCCAGGTAGACACGCCGGTCCCCCATCAGGGATTCCAGATCCAGTTGCGCGCAGCCGGTGAGACGCTGGACGTGCAGACAGAGCGCGACCATCAGTGCGATTATCCTGGGCGCATCCACATTGAGCCAGAGGGGAATGCCGACTTGAGTGAGGGCCGGTCCCTCGGACGCTGCCAGGCTCTTTGCGACGCAGTGGACCAGATCGGAGAAGAAGATGTCGGTCATGGTCCAGCGGGCGCCCACCAGGTGCTGACGTTCGCTGGCAACCGCGTTCAGTCTGTCACTGAGAACGACGCTCTCCTGGATAATGACCTTCTCGAAGGCCGACCGGGTTGTCGCGTCCATCTCCTGGTCCGACTGAAGGTTTTCTGCGGCGGCACGCAGACTCGCCAGCGGATCCCGGAATCCGTCCAGAACCCGGTTGAGCATCCGGTCCCTGCGCTGCTGTTCTTCGTAGCGCGTTGTGACCCCTTCGAAGATCAGCACGAAACTCGCTGGCGTGGATTGGGTGGGAGCGATGCGGGTCAGGCGGCAATGATAGAGACTGTCGGCGTCCGGTCCGGCGCAGATGAAGTCGCAATGGGTGATTTTCCGGGCTGCCTCTTCGCGGGTCTGGGCGGAACGGGTCAGCAGTTCCAGTCCGTACAGCAGGGAGTCGCGGGAGAAGAACAGGTAAAGGGAGCGGCCCAGGCCCAGGTCCGCGGTGGCCTCCAGAATTCTCAGGGCGGCTGGATTGTACAGGAGTATGCGGGCCTCATCGTCACACACCAGCACGCCGATTTCCAGTTCCCGGAGTACCCCTTCGAGACGCAGTTTCTGGGTCTCGGCATGGTCCGCACCCAGGGCCAGGGCGCCCGCCACTTCGGTTCGCGCCTTATGGGCCAGGTTCGCCAGTTGATTCACCGCCTCCGGCAGGGAACCGAGCATATGCCGGCGGGGAAGCTGCGGCTGGTGCAGAGAATGGGTGCGCGCCATGATCTCGGTACCCCGAGCGAGGGTAAGCATCGGCTGCATCAGGGAAAGGTCGAGCAGGGCCCAGATTGCCGCCAGCACCGCGGCGAGAGCAAAACCGCTGCTCGCCAGAATCACGAGCAGCGTGACACGGGCGGGGCTTTCGGCAATCTCCTGCATCAGCCAGCTTCCCGTACCAACCACCAGGGTGAGTTCGAGCAGATAGATGAGCGCCAACAAAGCCCAGAAGAACTTGCGGGGACTTATCCGCGCCATTGCTCCTCCCATCCGGGCGCCGGGGGGGCGTTCACCATGCCGGGGCAGTCCGGACTAGCCCGGATATTTCACCAGGCGGAGCTAAAATAGCAAGATGTTGCACTTGTTTGGAGTATTTTCAGACAAAAAGAACCTGTCAGTCGTCGACAGCCCGCTATCCGGCTAGCAACTCCGCGACTTTAGCCACCACATCTTGAGTAGCGAAGGGTTTGGTGACGTAATCGTCTGCGCCGAGTGCCAGGCCTTTCTCCTGGTCCACGTCCCGACCCTTGGCCGTTAGCATAAGGATCTTGATGTCTTTATATTCAGGGTTGGCGCGCAGGGTCTGGCATACGTCGAAGCCGTCACGTTTGGGCATATTGATATCCAGCAGGATGAGGTCTGGGACTTTGGCCTCGACCGCTTTGAGTGCGGCGTCGCCGTCACCGGCGGTAGTCACGTTGTAGCCTTCGCGCTTCATTAGAAATTCCAAAGAAAGCACGATGTTGGGTTCGTCATCGACTACCAGGACACGCTTTGCCATTTATTTTCACCATGAAACGGATGCTGAACGAACGCTGTTGCCGAAAACCGGGATACTGAATCCGGGTTGCGGAAAATGCGCGCACCCGGAACCAATCACAGGGTCAGAACGCCCATTGCAGCAAATGCCCGTGCTCGGCTCAACCCCTTTTCTATAGAATACCTGCTTTCGGACACTTGCTGAAGCTCCGCGGCCCCGGCGTCGGCCCAGTTTGTGCCCTCGCCCTTGGTGCGAAAGTACCTTCCGTTCCGGAAATGTCCCAGGGATGGACATTTTCGGATGCTAACCGGTTAGGAGAAGATTCGCTCCCTGACCTCGCGCCACAACCGGCTATAGGCACCGGCCTGTTTGCTCTGCGGGGCAAAATGTCCCACCGGGGCACGCTCTACGCCCATGAGTTCCACCCGCTTGGATTCCGGAATGATCGTCTCGAGCATCTCCGCATGCTCCTTCGGCAATGCTTCTTTGATCATGCGGTGCAGGGGTCGCTTTTTGTTGTACATGGAAAAGAAGGGCAAGAGTATCAAGTGGCTGCCGCGCGACTTCTGGAAATAAGTCAGCAATTGGGAATAGGTGCGTACCGACAGGGTGGTGGGTATCAGTGGAATCAAGAGCGCATCGGCGGCATAGAAAATGTTCTCGGCGGCGAGGGAGATGCTGGGCGCACTGTCGAGTACCAGCAGGTCGTATTCCTGAGAAACGGGCCGCATGAGTTTGAGCAGTTGTCGAACGGGTCGCTTGGTGTCGATAACGTCCTGGTCGAAGTGACGAAACGAGAAATCCGACGGGATCAGGTCCAGACCCTCGAAGTCAGTAGCCTTGGAGACGTCATCGAGGGCGATCTTGCGTTTCACCAGGGCCCGGGTTCCGCCCTTGATCCTGGGCTTGATGCGGAAGTAGAAACTGGCCGCCCCCTGCGGATCCAAATCCCAGAGAAGGGTCCGAAAGCCCTCTTTCGCAGCCTGGTAGGAGATGTTCACGGCGGTCGTGGTCTTTCCTACGCCGCCCTTCAGGTTGTAGGTGGCCAGTATCTTCATGCGCCCTGCTCCTGGGGTTTATTCTTCTCCCGACACAGGGCCTGGAATCGCTTGCGGACTTTTTTGCCGGAAAACCGCGCGAACTGTTTTATGAATGCCTTGCGAACCCGGCCACGTTCTTTGGTGAGGTCCGTCACCAGCAGCTCGATGGCATCCAGCCAGACGGGCAGGATGCGCTGATCCTGCTGCATGGCAATGCCGGCCTCATGGAGCGCCCGCCGTTGCAGATCGAGGTCGTGGAATTGATTCAGGTTTTGCTGCTGGTCGTTGAGTTCTTTCATAAACGCAGAGTATGCTTTGTCCGGATAGAGGCTTCGGAAGATCTCTAAGAGGTAGCCCAACCGCTTGCAGCGCTGGTGCAGATCGAGCAGATCGTTTATCGGGCTCTCCGGCTCGATGGCAAGGCTTTTTTCCAGGACCAGTCGATACTGTTCCCGGATGTGCCGATCGGCCGCCATGGCGATCCCGGCACTCTGAAGGTGATGCGACGCTACGCAAGGCGGCTCGCTGGCCAGAAGTTCCTGCCAGTTGCGGATCAGGGTCTTGAAACGCGGACTCTCCAGTGCGAGCCTGGCCTTCTGGTGGGTTTTCACCCGCTGTCTGTCAAGGAACTTGCTCAGCGGGCTCAATGCCTGACGCAGATTCTGGGGCAGGCGGGTTTCGTAATCCTTGAAAAGGGCCAGGTAGATGTCGAGGTCGCGGGTTTCCGTGACCGCCTCTTCGAGCCAGGTTATATCCTGCCTGATCAGGTTGAGCGCGCGGTCTTCGAAGGTGCCGGGAAACCGATCCAGGATGCAGCGTGTGCGCCTGACGGCGAGTAGAAAATCGTGCACGAATTCCGTGTCCAGGTTCTTGCAGATGCCTTCCACGTTGGCCAGCATGACATCTACGAGCGAGGAAAGGATCGAGCGAGCCGCTTCGTGAGTAGGGGTATCGGGTGTAAAGACATAGGTGGGCTTGTTCGTGTATTTACCCGCAGCTGTCCCCGCGGTCTTCAACGCCGCGAGCAATGGATCCTCCGCAGCAGGCTCGAGCCGGGCTCTGGTCTTGAGCCGGTCCAAGGTCATATCGAAACTCGCTTGGAACCCCCGCAACGGAAAAAGGTAAACCCGAGTGGGCAGTGTGACATTCGAGTCGAGCCTGACAGGCAGGATGTCATCCTGGCGCAATTCAATGCGCACCAGGGTTTTCCCTTCATCATCCAGCAGGCGCATGCTACGGGTATCGCTGGTCACCGAAATCTGATCCAGTAGAGCGCGGTGACCCAGTAGCCTGGTAAACCGTTTACGCAGCCCGGGGGAGGCGTAGTCGCTGGCTAATCGCGGTATCTTCGTGGCGGTGCGCTCGTCGAGCACGCGGCCACTGCCCAGTTCCCGCCAGGTCAGGCGGTAACTGCCTTTACCTTGTGTCAACTCCAGGGCGGTGTTCGCTTTGAACAACCTCCAGTCGAAGCTGTCGAGGTAAGTGCGGACACGTTTCTCCGGTTTCTCCTCAACCCATCGATCTCCAGGCATCCAGGTATTCAGGGTTTGAGCCGAGAGGTCTTCGGTTAGGTTGAAAATGAAATGTGCGTCGGCCACAGCGCCTCCTGGAGCGTTAATTCTGCAGTTGCGGAACGCGTTGTCACGAACCCCGATTTTGGGGGATCGCTGCCCGAGTATACTCCAGTTCGTTGCAATGTTAGAACTCGTATACGGCCTGCCTCCCCAGCCTGGATCAGGAGGTAGTCCCCGGTGAGAAAACGGCGCCTGTAGGAATCGATGGCAGTGAACGGAAAACGGTATGTTCGTATAACAGCTCTGCCCATATCCTTACCCATACATCCGGAAAATAAAATTTTTCGCGCAGAGACGCAGAGACGCAGGGGAAAGGACTAATGATGAATGTCACGCAACAACAGGGAGTTGTGTTTTTCCGTTATATGGCACTGCTTCGATAGATGTGAGGATACTGCTGTTCTTCAGCTCATACATACCGCTTTTTTCTGCCGGTAAGGCATAGCGATCCGCATAAGTCATGAACAGCCTGATTTGATTGTCTGCCCCTTTCTCAGACAGTTGTTGATTCTGCAGGCCGAGTGCACTGGCCAGATTGTTGGTGGCAACCGCTACTGCATCATGTGGAGCTGCCGTGAGCCGCTGAAAAATTAGGGCTGCGGGGCTTTTTCGAGCAAGACGGTCAGTTCGGGCATGTCAGGTTGGACCCGCGGGCAGACTGTAGAACTCGCTGTTCTTTTTCACCGCCCTGCGCACGATCTCGTAGTCTTGGTCGGAGCCGGGAAGGAAACCGGTCTTTCCCAGTGCCTGGAGTGCCCGGGGATCCTTGGTGTCGAGCAGGGCGCTTCTCAGGGCGTTCAGGATTCGGGGCTCGAGTCCTGAGCTGGCCAGCCAGGGATTGGTGACGTTTTCGAAGGTCGCAATGGAGCGTAACGGTACACCTTTTTTAACCAGCCGTTTGAAGGTGCTTTCTTTCAGAGCGCCCGCATCGAACTTGCCCGAAGCGACGGCGTAGCCGACTTTGTCGTGTCTTTCCACGTATTCGGACCGGGAGAGATCGCCGAGGCGGATGCCGTTTTCGAGCAGGTAGAGCTGGGACAGATAGCGTCCGATCGTGGAACGTACGTTTCCGAAAGCGAAGGTTTTTCCTTTCAGTTCCGCTACGTCATTGATGGGGCTGTCAAGCGCCACGCAGATGACCCCTTTAAACCGTTTTTCCCCTTTTTTGCTCTCCATGGCCAGGATGTGGATGTCCGGATCCAGACGTCTTGACTCTACGTAGGAAGCCGGTCCCAGTCGCGCGAAATCCACCCGACGCTCGCTGATATTGTAGACGCCCTCTTCATAGGAACCGGCTACGTGGATCATTATTCGTACCGGTTCCCGGAGTCTCGTTGTCAGGTCCTGTTCGAGCAGCTTCAGAACAGGTCTGAACTTTTTGACTACCGCGGTCGGCTTATCAGTTGCATAAACGCCAAACGACAGATCGACGTCGGCGCACGCGATTTGAATCGGTAGCAGAAGCGTGGCTAGTAGGACCGCGGTTTTTTCCATTTTTGACATGAGTAATCCCGTTGACTGGCACGCGCGTGAAACCTGGATTGCCGATGGTAAGGCGTGGGCATTGTACGCGCTCACTACTCAGTTACTCGGTAACCCGGCCAGAATCTTTAACCTTATCGTTCGCCCGGGAGTAACGGGATATACCCTTCATTCACTATGGGAAGCTCGGCGTGTGCGTTAGTGTCTTTTTCGGTGTCCCAGCGGGACTGCAAACTTGTAGGAATTTTCTGAAATTGCGGCCAAGGCGTTGCACTTCCGAGAAAGTACCTCAAGTATTGACCTATGTCATAACGAGACGGCTGCGACCCGTTATAGGTTAGCGCCAGAGTTCAAAGCCAAGCGCCCAAGGCAGTGGCTTGCGCTGGCCGGGATCTCCGAGCAGGTGGACCTAAGCACACGACGAACGGCGGAAATCAACGCGCGGCGGTGGAGGTGAATTACAAACATGTGAAGTAACACGTACTCATCCAACAAGAGAAAAAATCGAAGAATCATGATAACAAAGCTAACACCAAAGGAGCCTAGTACCTCAAATGCTAAATAACTGCGATCAGACGGCGAGGATAAATTGCCGAGAGCAAGGCGCAACATCGCAGGAATAGCGGGCACTCTTTCAAGGGGTTGCAACGCGGCTATCGGTGATTTAGACCGTCGTAT
Source organism: Gammaproteobacteria bacterium (assembly GCA_030621975.1). GTDB lineage: Bacteria > Pseudomonadota > Gammaproteobacteria > Chromatiales > Chromatiaceae > JAUXGQ01. The sequence goes on from JAUXGQ010000075.1 coordinate 6,883, forward strand.
GGTCGTAGATATTTGGTGTTTGAGGTACTAGGCAGTAAAGCTGGGGCAAGCCCCAGCCTACCTATTCAGCTCCGGCTATGCCTCGTCTCGGCGAGGAATAA
>JAUXGQ010000407.1 GCA_030621975.1 Gammaproteobacteria bacterium
CCGCGAGCACTTCAAGGGTATTCTGGACGGCCGCGGTATCGCGGTCTTCGACGGCCGCGTGCTGGTGCAGAAGGACGCCCAGCAGACCGACGCCCACCTTGCCAATGCCAACCTGGTGCTGTCGCGCAATGCCGAGATAGACACCAAGCCCCAGCTGGAGATCTACGCCAACGACGTCCAATGCAGCCACGGTACCACGGTGGGACAGCTGGACCCCGACATGTTGTTTTACATGCGCTCGCGTGGGATCGGCGACGCGGAAGCGCGCAAGCTGATCTGTCTGGGGTTCGCCGGCGAGATCCTGGAGACCCTGGAGGATCCGGCACTGCGCGAACAGGCCGTGCGCGCGCTGCAGTGTCGCCTGGACCAGTCGGCACAGACCCCGGGGGCAAACCCGAACAAGGCAGAACCATGTTCAAACTGACGAGTCTCCGGACCAACACGGAATCGGAAAGCCCTGAGTCCGAAGGGTCGTTGCGAACCGCAGTCATCGCCGCCCTGCGCGCGGTTTTCGATCCCGAGATCCCGGTCAATATCTACGACCTGGGGTTGACCTACGACCTGGATACCGATGCCGGTCAAAGCGTCCACATCAAGATGACGCTGACCGCCCCCGCCTGTCCGGTGGCCGAGATCATGCCGGAACAGGTCCGCGCTGCGGTCGCAAAGGTCGACGCCGTGAACGAGGTTCAGGTCGAGCTGGTATGGGACCCGCCCTGGACCCAGAACCGCATGTCGGAGGAAGCCAGACTGGAACTCGGGATGCTGTAGCGGCCTGCGCCTTGAATCGTGCAATCATTTGGAGCCTGAAATGCGTGACATCGACATTATTGCCAGCGACTTCGAACTGCTGGGAGACTGGGACCAGCGTTACCAGTACCTGATCGAACTGGGAGAACTCATGGAACCGATGCCCGAATCGGAAAAGGTCGATGACAACCGGGTCAAACCCTGTATGAGCATGGTTTGGGTGCGGGTGTTCCGGGATTCCAGGAACCCGGATCGGATCGCCTATCACGGGGATTGTGATACGGCGATCATCAAAGGCGTAGTCGCATTGCTGGTCAATCTGTTCTCCGGCAAGAGTCCCAGGGAAGTGGTGGAAATGGACGTTGATGAGCTTTTCGACCGAATCAGGCTCGGCGATCACCTGAGTCCCAACAGGCACGTGGGTGTCTACGCCATCGTAGACCTGATGAAAACCCAGGCGGCGGAGCTATTGTCCCTGACCGAGGTCGCATAAATTCAGCCGAAAAAGATGTTGGGGTTCGTTCCTCACCCCAACGTCCCCACCGGTCGCCCGCCATGAATCGGCCCGGGAAAACAAAAGTTATTTTCCCACGCCTCCTCTTCTACCCATGCCGAAATAAACAACCCCACCCGTAGAAGCCGGCTTGCCCTGCCCTTTACCCACAAACGACCGTCGAAACGATGTCGCACGGCCGCTTAAGAACACTTTAACCACGGATGGACACGGATTAACACAGATGGAATTCCAGTGCGCTTGCCTTCTCGTTGAGGGTTGGCCCGGCCGGTTATTCGCCCGCTCTCGCTCATCACGAAAAATCCGTGTCTATCCGTGTTCATCCGTGGTTGCATTTATGAGTTAGGATCGAGGAATCTAGTGTTACGCTGCTGATCTGCCTTAGATGTGGGTAAAAGGCAGGGCTTGCCGGCGAACATAGTCCGACGGGTAAATTCGCGCGGTGCGCATTCGCCCGCAAGCGGCCTCCTACGGGTGAAAGAGCATCCTTCGAATCAAATATGACAACGTAAGCTTACAACCGTTTACTCTGCCAAATCCTGATTGGGATTGTCTGTCGCCGTTTGGTGCAAAGCACAATTTCACCCTATATCTGGGCCGTGATCTGCCGTTAAGAAGTAAGCCCAATCCAAGGTCTCTCATCCCGACAAGGTCTCGTTCAGAGTTTTTGTCGGGGTCAGGGACCGTACATCCCAATAAGCTCAAGAGAAGTTTGAAGTATTATGTCTGTCAATACGATCTCGCCCGCCACCCCTGATCCGGTATACGCTGCATCGCCCACGCCCGTGCCCATCGTAGCGAAGAAAACCACCATGCGATCCCACTATCTCAGTTCCTTGTTCGCCCCCAGGTCCATCGTCATGTTCGGCGCCAGCGACCGGCCGGACACCGTGGGCCAGGTAGTGTTCAGGAATCTCCTGGAATCCGGATTCCAAGGTCCCATCTATGCCGTCAATCCAAAACATGACAGTGTTCAGGGGCAACAGGCCTACCCGGATATCGCCGCCATCGGTGAGCGGGTGGACCTGGCGGTGGTGGCGACCCCGGCAAAGGCCATCCCCGGCATCGTCGAGGCCTGCGGCGAGCATGGTGTCAGGTCCATGATCATACTCTCAGCGGGTTTTCGGGAGGTCGGTCCCGCGGGCCGGAAACTTGAAAACCAGGTCCTGGAGATCGCCCACAGCTACGGTATCCGTTTCCTGGGCCCGAACTGTCTCGGCCTCATCCGCCCCGATCACGGCCTCAACGCCACCTTCGGCAACAACAATGCCCGTTCTGGCAATCTGGCACTGGTATCCCAGTCCGGTGCGCTTTGCACTGCGGTCCTCGACTGGGCCGAACAGAACGACATCGGCTTTTCGGCAGTGGTATCCATGGGGATCTCCTCGGATCTGGACTTTGGCGACATCCTGGATTACCTGGTTTCCGACCCCAAAACCGATAGCATCCTGCTCTACATCGAGGGTCTGCATGACGCGCGACGCTTCATGAGCGGCCTGCGGGCCGCTTCCCGCATCAAGCCGGTAATCGCACTCAAGGTAGGTCGGCATAACGTAGGCGCGGAAGCGTCCATGTCCCACACCGGCGCCCTGGTGGGGGGCGACGACGCCTTCTCCGCGGCACTGACCCGCTCCGGCGTGGTCAGAGTACAGTCGTTCAACCAGTTGTTCTCCGCTGCCAGGACCCTGTCCTCACGCTACAAGGGCAGCGGCGATCGGCTGGCGATCGTTACCAACGGCGGCGGTCCGGGCGTGATGGCGGCAGACCATGCCGCGGACCTGAAACTCCGATTGGCCGAACTGGACAATCAAACCGTCGGCGCCCTCGACAAGGTACTGCCCGCCACCTGGTCCCGACGCAATCCGGTGGACGTCATCGGCGACGCGCCGCCGGAGCGTTACCAGGCCGCCGTGGATCTATGCCTCAAGGATCCGGGTGTGGACGGCGTGCTGGTTATCCTGACGCCCCAGGCGATGACCCGTCCCCTGGCTGTGGCCAAGGTCCTGGTAGAGTTGGCAGATCGCCACGAAAAACCCATTCTGACCACCTGGATGGGGGGGGCGCAGATGACAGACGCCCGGGAGATCTTCCATAAGGCCCGTATCCCCACCTTCAA
>JAUXGQ010000030.1 GCA_030621975.1 Gammaproteobacteria bacterium
CGCGTCGATCTTGCCAGTAATCGGAATTCACCAGCAGGAGGTCCTGATCGCCGTCGTTGTCGAAATCCAGGAAGGCGGCGCCGCTGCCCAGGGTCTCCGGCAGCAGCCGATCGCCCGCGGCCCCGTTTTCGTGGACGAAATCGATGCCCGCACTTTGGGTGATGTCCGTGAACGAGACGCGGGGAAGGGGCGCGGTCTTGGGTTCCGCCTTGCGGGGCGCCATCACCGGAGAATCATCCCCCGGCGGCGCCTTTTCGGCCGGTCTGAGCTCGAGATAGGCAAGCATGCCGCCCACAACGACCAGTAGAAGGATCACGAGCAGGGACCAGCGGAAGGCCCGCCCGATAACCGCGTCGCCGGAGACACCGGTATCTCTGCCTTCGGGCTGGGAGGGGAATCTGTTGTCCGGCATGCTACTGATATGTCTTGAAACCAGCCCGGCCTTCTCACCAGGATTGGGACTTCCGGGTCGATCCGGCAACGCAAGTTGTATGATCGGCCGCGGAATGGACGACCGATTTCGTACTAGTTACGATGTTCCGTGAGCGATTTTAAACCCTTTGGACGTTCAATCCCACTTGATTTAACATGACCGATTCTTTTCACGAGGATAAACGATGAAGACGCTTCTGGGCATATTACTGGCGCTCGCTGCGCTGTCGTTCGCCGGTCCGATCAGCAGCGCAGAGGATACGCTGGCAAAGCTTCGCCAGTCGGCGCAACAGGGCGATGCGAAGGCCCAGTACAAAATGGCCCTCAGGTACCAGTTCGGAAAGGGGGTGGAGCGCGACATCGCGAAGGCCGCCGACTGGTACCGGAAGGCGGCCGAACAGGGACATGTAAAGGCCCAGACCAACCTGGCTAATCTGTACCGGATCGGCAAAGGGGTCGAGAAGGACTATGCCGCGGCGCTGAGCTGGTATCGCAAGGCGGCCGCCCAGGGCGACACCCGGGCGCAGCAGAATATCGGCTTTCTGTACCTGGAAGGCAAGGGTGTCGAAAAAGACCTGCAGGAGGGCCTGAAGTGGCTTAAACAGGCTGCCGAACACGGCGATACCCGGGCACAGATCATTCTGGGAGACCTTTACTGGCACGGACGTGAGGTGGAAAAGGATTACGGTACAGGCCTCAGATGGTACCGCCGGGCCGCCGAACAGGACGATCCGGTCGCGCAACAAACACTCGGGCTCGCCTATTTCTTCGGTAAAGGTGTCAAAAAGGATTACCCCGCCTCCGTCAAATGGCACAAACGGTCCGCCAAGCAGGGATTTCCTCCTGCCCAGTACAGCCTGGGCCTCAGATACGCCAAGGGCAAAGGGATCAAAAAGAACGACAAGGAGGCCAAGAAATGGTACCTCAAGAGCGCCAAGAAGGGGTATCCGGACGCCCAGAATAACCTGGGGCTTGTCTACCGCAAAGGGCGGGGCGTCAAACAGGACTATGAGGCGGCACTGAAGTGGTTCCGCAAGGCGGCCGAGCAGGGCCATCCCCTGGCACAGTACAACCTCGGAAACATGTACCGCAAAGGCCAGGGCGTAAAAGCGGACCCGGAACAGGCCAAAGAATGGTTCCGCAAGGCCGCGGCCCTCGGGCACAAAAACGCCGGGAAAGCGCTGGATGAGTTAAACGGAAACTGAGGGTTCAGGGCTGTATGTATTTGACCTGTCTGGACGAGGGGTGTTAGAAAGGGCAAAATGGCCCTGGTTTCCCAGAAACAGGTTTAATCCTCGGGCACACGATGCCTAATTCACCCATAGACCCTTTTTAAGAGGTAACAACGTAGTGAACAAGAAATCCGTATTTGTCTATACCGCTGTGCTGACACTCGGCTGTAGTGGTTTGACGTTAACGCAGACCACGCACGCCGCTGGTTTCAACCCCATGAGCATGATGAACCCGGGGCAGTGGTTCGGCAGCAAGAACCGCAACCGGGACCGGGGTTACGACGACGATTATTATTATGATCGTGGGGGTCGGGGGTACGGTTATGGCCGAGGCTATGGCCCGGGGTATGGCGGCTATGGGCCGGGATACGGTTATGGGCCCGGTTATGGATACGGTGGTTATGGACCCGGTTATGGATACGGTGGTTATGGGCCCGGTTACGGATATGGTGCGCCGGGATACGGCGCCGCGAGATCCACACCCGCTCCTGCTCCGCTCCCCCAATAATCCGGAATGCCTGTGGCGACAGCAGAGCGGATACGGTTGTGCCAGGGTAATGAGGTGGCTCCACCACAGGGCTGAACGGGGTCAACCTGCTGTCAGGCAAACTCGCTGATCCAGGTCGCGATGCCCCCGCGAAATCGCCTGAACGTTCAGCGCAGACGTTATGTTCAGGGGACCTCTGAAAAACCCGTCCCTGATTTTTCAGGGACGGGAATCAGTCGACCGGCTCACCCTCGTAGAAGATCGGCTCACCCAGCTCTTCGAATCTGAAGAGCTGAAAGGCACGATGACCGTTGTAATCCAGCACTCGAAGATCGTCGGTTTCGTGCAAATTCCCCTGTACCGTCTGAAAATGCCCGCCGTAACGTTCCTTGGCAAGCGCTACAGGTATCTCAAACGCCACGAATTTTCCGATCCCCTTACGTCGCAATCTATCCAGCAACCCCTCGTCGGTCACCGATGCATGGGACGTCAATATCACGAGAGGACCGCTCCCCGCCAGCAGCATCAACGTTTTCATGAGACACCTCCTTCTGTTTGAACCAAAATAACCCGCCCGCCCTCCAAGCCCGCATCCAGTGCGTTTTTTTGTTCTATTCTCTATCTTAAATACTAGCAGTAGTCGTAGATTCCGTAGTGGCCGGGACCGGCCCGACGGGTGCGACCTGGTTTTTGAAAAACGCTTATTTGACCTGCCTGGATAAGGGATGTTAGAAAGGTTTAAACTACCCTGGTTTCGCCCGCACGGCGATTGAAACCCTTAGGAATGAAAGTCTTGAGTTTAGTCAACGGTTATTTGGAGGTACAGGAGCAGTGATGAAGAAATCGGTAACTGTCTGCAGCGTTCTGCTGATGATCGGCGCAAGCGGTCTGACATTCACGCACGCGACGCATGCCGCCGGATTTAGCCCCATGAACATGATGAACCCCTCCAAGTGGTTCGGGGGGAGAAACAGAGGCGACTATGACGACTACGATCGTTACGGCCCGGGTTACGGCGGTTATGGCCCGGGTTATGGTGGTTATGGCCCGGGTTACGGCGGCGGCCATTACGGCCCGGGGTATGGCGCCTATGGACCGGGTTACGGCTATGGTGCGCCAGGTTACGGATACGCTCCCGCGCCGGCCTACGCGGCCCCAGCCCACAGTGCACCCAAATCCAGCGACAGGTCCAAGGAGATCCAGGAGTTGCAGGACCGCATTCAAAGACTCGAACGCTCACAGAGTCAGGCACCACCGCCTCCGCCTCCCAAGGACACAGGAACAGGCGCTTATCAGAGGGGAGGTTACCCGGAAAACGGATACCCTGCCAGCGGCCATCAGGGTAGCGAATTTCAGTCGTTTACACCGACGTACAGACCCCTCGGACGATGAATGGATCCGGGGTCTCCGGCTGACTGGAGATCGTTTTTGGCTCGGCCCCGCAGCAACAATGCTGTCGTGAATGGCTGGAAATCGGAGAAATCGCATGATCGATGAACAACAAAGACTCGGGGCGGAAATCACCACCTATTGCGCTGATGCCGGTAAGCTTGGCCAGTGCAAGAATTGGGCGGATGTGGAAACCTGGCTGGTAACTTCGAAAACGGAAGCCTGGCACGAGCACGAAAACCTGATGCCGCTGAGGGATGAATACGGTGATGATTTCGAAGCCGCCAAGAGCCATTTGCTTATTGACTATGTCGCAAAAAACATCACCCGCCGCTACGTCGCCTTTCGTAATTCTCTGGAGTACGAACGCCTTGAAGAAGACAAAACCGCCGGCGTGATCGACGGGAACCAGTTTCATAGAGAGAGTAAGGAACTGTCGAGAGCCCATACCCGTCTCTACGAGCATCTGGACTTATAGCGCATAATGCTCTTGGCAGGCCCTCCCGTCAGGCAAATGGTTAGAAATCTTTTCCGGTTACTTGGCCCTGTACTCGCGGTTCTCATGATCGCTCCCGCGTGGGCAGATCGGCCGGACCCGCAACGGGGCTGGATGCTCTACGAGAACCAGTGCGTTGGCTGTCACGAGAGCCAGGTGCATATCCGGGAAGACCACAGGGCGGGATCCCTCGCCGAGGTATGGTGGCAGACCATACGCTGGTCCAGAGATCTGCGTCTGGGGTGGAGGCACGACGAATTCGCGGACGTTTCCCTGTATCTCTATCGGCAGTTTTACCAGAGCAATCCAAATGCTGGAGGCGGCGCCATGAACATGACCTTGACTTCTTCCGCTTTTACCCATAACGGGTCGATTCCGGCCCGCTTTACCTGCGAAGGCGAAGACCTGTCACCCGAACTGACCTGGTCCGAACTGCCGGAGGGCACCCGGAGCCTCGCGCTCATCGTGGACGACCCCGACGCCCCGGATCCCGCCGCACCCCGGATGACCTGGGTGCATTGGGTCCTTTACAACATCCCTCCGGACAGCGGCAGCCTGCCTGAATCCGCGCATGCGGACAACCTGCCTGAGGGTACCCTGGAGGGTCTCAACGATTGGAAGCGTACAGGATATGGCGGACCCTGCCCCCCCATCGGCCGGCATCGTTATTTCCACAAACTCTATGCGCTGGACACCCTGCTGCCGGATCTCAAGCAGCCCACCAAGGCGCAACTGGAAAAAGCGCTGCAGGGACATATCCTCGGATATACGGAACTGGTGGGAACCTACCAGAAAAAGTGAGGGCCGCTGAGAGTTCCAGCCTCGATGGACATCCCCCTGAATACAAGGGTCGCAATGAGACTGGAAGAGATGGCGGACCTGCTCGAGCAACAGGACGCAAACCGATTCCGGGTCAACGCCTACCGAAGGGCCGCCGCCTCCCTGGCCGATCTGCATCGGGACGTCGATGAGATCCTCGACAACGAGGGCCGGGAAGGCCTGATCGCCCTCCCCGACATCGGTAAAGGCATTGCCACCGCCATCGCGGAGATTGTGGCTACGGGACGCTGGAGCCAGTTGGAGAGGCTGCGCGGCAGCCTGGATCCGGCACACCTGTTCCAGACGGTTCCGGGCATAGGGCCAGAACTCGCACAGCGCATTCATGACGGGTTGCACATCGACACTCTCGAGGCCCTGGAAATGGCGGCGCACGACGGACGGCTGGCGACCGTGAAGGGCGTCGGGACGCGGCGCCTCAACGCCTTGCGAGCCTCGCTGGCGTCCATGCTGGGCAGGACCCACCGGGTGACCCCCATTGAGGGACCAGGCGTCAGACTGGTGCTCGAAATCGACCGCACCTACCAGGAAAGGACGGCCGCGGGGCTATTACCCCTGATAGCACCCAAACGCTTCAATCCTGAGGGCAAGGTCTGGCTGCCGATTCTGCATACGGACGGGGACGGCTGGCATTTCACCGCGATGTATTCGAATACCGCCAGAGCACACCAACTGGGGCGCATTGATGACTGGGTGGTGATCTACTTCTACGATCATCACCACAGGGAAGGCCAGTACACGGTGGTGACCGAAACCCGCGGCCCCCTGATCGGAAAACGCGTGATCAGGGGGCGGGAGAATGAGTGCCGGGACTGCTATTCATCATAGCAATACAGATGCGATGATGTGCCCTGGGTGCTCACATAGGTGACCATGCAGGCTTTTGCGTTGGCGAAATCGGCGATCTTGCGAACCACGAGATCCCCTTCCCGCAAGTAGCTGAGCTGACGCAGACCGCCTTTGCCGCCAACCTTGCTGTCGAAGCAGGCCACCGAGGGGGAGGTGCCTTTGGTGGTTACATAGGCTATGAGACAGGATTTCGGGCCGTCTACTACCCTGTACACCTCGAGATCGCCCTCCCGCAGGTGTCCCTCTTCGACGATACCGCCTTTTCGATGCTGCTGCCGGGTATAACAGGCGACGCTCGGCGAGGCGCCCGGCGTGCTTATATATGCCACCAGACAAATCTGCTTGTTCTTGGAATCCTCCACTACGCGCACCACCAGGTCTTTCACCTTGAGGTGCGCTATCTGATTGATATTGGCGCCGAATCCCGAGGTGGCGTCATAACAGGTCATCACCGGACTGGTACCGACAGTGCGTATATAAAAGACCAGACAGGTCATTCTGCTGTCCAGATCCGAGATATTACGGATAATGAGATCGCTTTCGCGCATTTCACCCGTTTGAACCACCAGCGATGACCGATACTCGCCGGCGCCCGCAATCAAGGGTAAAACCAGCAGTAGCAAGGCAAGCAATCTCTTCATGGCAAAATCCTCTACATTTAAACGTTACATATTAACCGATTATTTCCCAGTTGGGTGCGGTTTGGCAACATTGGCCGTTGCAGGTTTCAGGCGCTGGTGGACTCAGAACAATCCTGCGATCAGCAAACGGCAGTTCACCGCGTCGCGCCTCTAGCCCGGACTTCTCACCAGGCGGACCGGACCAAATGAACATACCGTGTTTTTTCAACGTGTTGCAGTGTAAAACGGGGTTGTGAGCTAAGGACAGGCTGTCTTGTTCGGTTTTTGGCCCAATCTGGCTTCGCATCTTGGACGATCGACCCAAAATTCCGAACCCAGGTGAGAAATCCGGGCTGGGTTCAATTTTTTCAGCGTTTCCCTATAATATATGGTGACTTATGTCGCAGATGTGTTGCCGATTCTGCGGGTCCATTGTTCTGAGGCCAGCGGATTCGCGGCTGTCCTGCCGCGGATACCGGTGTTTCGGCAGCTTCTTTGACAACCACGAAACGAGGAGAAGTGCTCACATGAGTAAGAGGTCCAGATCAGCCCTTGGGGTGAGTTTTTTGGGTGCCGCTCTATTGCTCCCAACCTTAGCGTCAGCCTGGTGGGGGGGCGACAGCTGGCGGGACAGAGACCGGTGGTATGACGAGCCGGGCTACTACCGCCATGGTGGTCCAGGCTACTGGGGGGGTGGTCCCTACGGTTGGGGTGGCGGACCTGGCTACTGGGGGGGCGGCCCCTGGGGTTGGGGCGGCTATCCCGGTTACTACGGTCATCCCTATGGCGCGGCGCATGGAGACGCCACCAAGAGTGCTCCAGCACCGCTGCCCGAATGAAGCGGGTGGACGCTCGGCAGCCGTTTTTGGATTACCTAATCTTGTCAGTAGGGTGACTCCGCCGGGTAATCTCTGAAGGCGCCCTTGGCGCTGGCAGGCGGCAGGCGCATCGGCAGACCCTGCTCCGGCCAGGGCGCGCGGCAGGGTCTATGCGCCTGAAACCGGGTCAGATTGTCCATGTACCCGGGAATGAGGTCCAGCCTGTTGGCGGCCACGGCCATCCTTATGGCCCTGTTCTGCAGGGCCATGGCTTTTTCGAAGTCGCCGATCTCGGCATGCGCCATGGCCAGCAGCTCAGCGTTCGCGGGCATGGGATCCGTCTCGTAGAGGCGCGCGGCCAAAGCCAGCGCCCGCTTTCCACCGCGAACCGCCTGGTCCGGGCTGGCCGCCAGCAAGGCCGCCAGGAGAAAGGCGAATGCGGGGTCGCCCGGCTCCCGCGCGTGTGCCGTCTCGAGCCTTTCTCTTAGCTTGCGGTGCGCCGCGCCCCCCTTGATCAGTGCCAGCATTTCGCGCAAGCGTGCATGTTTGTTGTCCGGTTCCCGGCGAAGCGACAGCGCATAATGGCGGGCGGCCTGAGCGTAGTCACCAAGGCGCGACAAACTGTTCGCGAGAAAGAAATTCGCCCCCGCATGTTCGGGCTCGACCCTGAGTGCGGCGCGATAATGGGCCAGCGCCCGTTCCGAAAGCCCGGCCTCCTGGTAAAGCGCGCCCAACAGGAAGTTTGCCAGCGGCCGCTCCGCGGCCTGACTCAGGACTGCCTTGAGTTCGGCTTCCGCGCCGTCGCGATCGCCGTCCAGGTACAGCGAACGCGCCAGGCTCACTCGGGCGTTCAGGTTGTCCGGGTCGAGCCTCAGCCCGTCCCGAAAGACCCGCACCGCCAGGGCATACTCTTCCTGGTAGACCGCATTCATCGCGGAGTGGAACAGGGTCCGCTGCCCGGTGGTAAGCGCTTCGAGGTCATCGATGAGGGGATCCGGGAACTTGGGCTCGATGTCGCCGCGCCGGCTCAAGTGATACCGGGCCCGATCCAGGTCGCCGAGGGCACGGTAGGTCAGGGCCAGTGTGTAGTGAATTCTCGAGGCCTGGGGGCTGGCCGCGAGCGCCCGCTTCAGGAGATCCCTGGCCCGCTCGAACTCCTGCCGCGCATAGGCCAGCTTTCCCGCACCGAACAGGGCGGCCCCCCGGAATTCCGGCACGCCGGCCAGGCCGTCCAACAGCGGCCCGGCCTGGGCCCATTGGCCAAGTTCCAGGTAGTTCTGACCCAGTCTCAGGCGAGCGGCATCCAGATCGGATTGCAAATCCAGCGCCTTTGCGTAGGACTCCACGGCCTGCTCCAAGCGGCCGTTCTGCTGGTGCATATAAGCGAGATAGTAGGGCCATCGGAAGTCGTCCGGCGCTAATATGGCCGCGTTGCGATAACAGACCCTGGCGGCTTCGAAGGCCAGATGCGCATGATAGAGCAACCCCGTCTCGCCGAACGCGTTCGCCCGTTCCCCCCGCCCTGCGCCCGGCTGTGCGAGCAGCGAATCCAACAGGGCCCGCGCCTCGCGCAGGGCGAAACGCACGGCATCGTCCGCGTACTCCAGGTTGGGAAGGGGCACGGGCCGCAGCGCCCCGACGTTTGCGCCGCGCGCCAGCATAGGCTTGCCTTCACCTTGGGAGGCTAGCCTGGATTTCTCGCCACCGTTCGTAGCGAGGCGTATCAAGGGTGCGTGATGGCTGGCTTTCACGACCGAGGAGCGCGCAAGCGTAGCCGATTCTACGTCGAGGGCGCCGACCGAGTGAAAGCCAGTCAGCGCGTGCCCTTGAGGCGCCGCAGTAGAAGGGTGGCGGGAAATCCAGGCTTGGGAACCCGCCATGAGCAACGGCAAAAGCACCGCGGCAGCCACCGTCACGCAGGAACCCATAGTGTACCCCGTCACCAATCCTGTAACGTTCAGCGAGCCAAGAAGCGGTTAGCCGCAAGGCATGCCTCGCAGGGAATGGCCCAGTCCTTTCCAAGAGGCATAACGCCGCGGATGGC
>JAUXGQ010000328.1 GCA_030621975.1 Gammaproteobacteria bacterium
CCACGGCGATGGAGATCGCCCTGCGCAGCAACCGGGCCCGCTCCGAAGCGCCGCCCACCACCGGGTCGCGCATATTGAATCCCATGAAATAGATGGACGCCGTCACTGCGGTCTGCAGCCGGATATCCCTTTCCCGCATGGCGTCTGTCAGGTTGACCTCGCCCTGCGTATTGAACTGCACCGCCTGGTCAAAGCTGTCCGAGGCGATGCCGGAGGTATCGTAGTAGCCCTGCAGGAATTTGTTCCAGCGCGGGATGGATTCCTTCTCCAGGTTGTATATGGCCTTATCCAGAAACGGAAGCGTCTCACCGGCGTCCGCCAATAACCCGGCTTCCCGATCCTCGGGTTGGCCTTCACTTGGATAGGTTTCGCCGTGGAAGTTGGGATTGCGCTCCAATATCATGCGCAGATTCGGATTGTTCTCGGTCAACATGAACGCGCCCGTGCCGACAGGATACCAGTTCAAAGTGATATTGCGCTGTTCCAGACCGGGCTGGGAATAGAAGCGCTCCGCCTCCCAGGGCATGGGGGCGAAGAACGGCATGGCCAGCCAGTATAGAAACTGGGGATACTTACCCTTTATTCGTATTCGAAAGGTGTAGCGATCCACGGACTCGACCCCCGCGAGGGCATAGTCTCGCAGATCCAGAAAGGGATGCTTTTCGCCGGTTTCCGAACGCAGTGCCTGATAGTCCTTTTCTACCGCCTGGGCGAAGTCCTTGAATCCGATGATGTACTCCTGCATGACGCCCGCGATGGGCGAGTGCAGCGCAGGGAACGCAAGCCGTTTGATCTGATAGACATAATCGTCGGCCGTCAGCTCCCGGGTCCCGGTTTCGGAGAAATCGCTCAGCACATTTACCCGGTTGACGAATTCCGAGGTCAGATCATGATAGAGGTAATCTCCACCGGCATCCCTGGCAAACGCGGGATGGGGCTGGTAACGAATCCCGGGTCTGATACGAATCTCGTACACACTTTCGACGATCGCGTCCGAATCCGCGCCATCCCCCAGTCGTTCACCGTTGGCGCCATAGTATGCCGCCCGGGGAACCCGTTCCACCGTCAGGGGTATCAATTCATAGGGCCGCTTCAGGAAATGATACTGAAGTGGCGGCTCATAAATCTGACCGATAAACGCGTACTCGTTGGAACTGTAGGAGCGGACCGGATCCAGATGCTTGGGCCGTTCGGTGAACGAACTGTACACGATGTTTTTCTGTGCGTCTTTTCGCGGATAAGGATCGTTCCACGAACGCCCGTCGCAGGCGCCGAGAATCAGGACGGCAAACGCCAGGCACACCGCAACAGCTAGTCTCATGGCATACATCGAGGCAAAGGCATCAGGGTTCTTTTTTAGCTTATTCCGGCATTTTCCGTGGCGCTCGCAATGCTGACAAAGCCGATAACAGGGGTATAAAAGTCCGTTCATTTTAGTCACGAAGCGCACGCAGAATATAACAAACTGAAGTATAAAAGAATTATTTTGACGTCTTTCTGTTGTTTACGCCCCTGTGGCTTTTCATTTTTTAATAATGTGTTGTATCTGCGGACAAAAACATCCTGGTGGAAACCCGCCTCTTTAACGCGCATCAGTTTTCCGGTAATTTACAGCTCAACATTTCATCCTGTGAGACAATGACCGGCCTGAAAGTTTCCAATAACCAGCAAAAGGGTTTTTGTTATGGGTTTTCTGCAAGACAAACACATACTCATCGTAGGCGTTGCCAGCAATCGCTCCATTGCCTGGGGGGTGGCCCACGCCATGCATAAGCAAGGTGCCAAGTTGGCTTTCACCTATCAAGGCGAGAAGCTCAAAAAGCGTGTCGAAGGCTTCGCCGAAGACTGTGGCTCGGAAATCGTCCTGCCCTGCGACGTTGGCAATGACCAACAGATAGAAGACGTCTTTTCAGAACTGGAAAAAAACTGGGATGGGCTCGACAGCATTGTCCATTCAGTGGGATTTGCGCCCCGGGATCAACTGGAAGGGACCTACATAGACGCGGTCACGCGGGAGGGATTTTCCATCGCCCACGATATCAGCTCCTACAGTTTTGCCGCCCTGGCCAAGAACGGGCGGGAGATGATGCAGGGACGCAATGGTTCCTTGCTGACCATGACCTATCTCGGAGCCGTGCGCACGGTACCAAACTACAACGTCATGGGTTTGGCAAAAGCCAGTTTGGAGGCCAACGTTCGCTACCTGGCGGATGCCCTGGGACCCGAGGGCACCCGTGTCAACGGCATTTCCGCCGGCCCCATCCGCACCCTGGCGGCCGCGGGGATCAGCAATTTCCGATCCATGCTCAATTTCGTGAAGGAAAGAACGCCGCTACGCCGCAATGTGACCACCGAGGAGGTGGGTAACGCGTCCGCGTTTCTGTGTTCCGATCTGGCATCCGGTATCACCGGCGATATCCTGTACGTGGACACCGGATACCATATTCTGGGTATGACCTGAGCAGAAAAGATGTTGGGTTTGTTACGGCGCGCTAGTCCTGAAATCTCAGTGAGATGCGCGCCTAACCCAACCTACATCCCAATCCGCCCTACGGCTGCTGACGCCGACAAGGAAAATGCGATCCCTATTTCCCGACCGGCGAACCGAGAATCCCCTGCTCGCCTTCCAGGCGGGCCATTATCACAGCGCCACAGGAATCGCTGAGCACATTGACCGAGGTGCGGAACATATCGAGTATCCGGTCAACCACCAGAATCAAGCCTATGGCTTCCAAAGGCAGTCCAATGGCGCCCAGTATGATGGTTATGGCCACCAGACTCGCGGACGGGATTCCCGCAACACCGATGGAAGTCAGGAGGGCGGTCACTACGACCGTAAACTGGACCGCGAACGTCAGCTCCATTCCGTAGGCCTGCGCGATAAACATAGCCGCAACGCACTCATAGAGCGCGGTACCGTCCATATTGATGGTGGCCCCCAGCGGCAGCACGAAACTGCTGGTCCTGTTGGACACCCCCGCGTTTTTTTCCACGCACTCCATGGTTATAGGCAGGGTTGCCGATGAAGAAGCGGTAGAGAAGGCGGTCAACAACGCCGACACCATAGCACGAAAATGACGTATCGGATTCACTCTGGCGATCACTGAAAGAAGCAATGGCATGGTAACGCCGGCATGGATCATGAGCGCCAGCAGGACTGTTATGAAGAACCAGCCAACCGACGCAAACTCCTGGAACCCGGTGGTGGCGACCACCTTCGCGACCAGCGCAAACACCCCGACCGGGGCGAACATCATCACCAGGTCGGTGATCTTCATCATCACCTCGAACACTCCCTGCCAGAAATTCAGAAGGTGTTCGCCGTACTTGCTCGGAATACGCGTCAAATAATACCCGAACAGAAGACTGAAAAAGATCAGCCCGAGCATCTGGCCCTGGGCAGCGGCCGACACCACGTTGGCGGGAATCATGCGCAGAAAGACTTCCGCAACATCGCCTATGCCCGTTCCTTCGATGCGTTCAAGGCTGTACGCTACGGCAGCCCGGTCCTCCGGGGGCTTGACCGGCACGCCATTGTCCAGCCCGGGCTGAATCATGTTGACGAGCAGCAACCCCAGCAGGATTGCGACAAGGCTGGTGCTCAGATAGTAGAGCAAGGTCTTACCGCCCAGTCGCCCGAGCGCTCCGGTCTTCCCGACCCCCGCAACACCGCTGATGATCGATGAGAAAACCAGGGGCACAATCAACATCTTTAGCGCGTTGAGAAACAAGCCGCCGACAAAGGTGTAGATCTCAACCAGCCTCTCGGCCGCACTGTCCGACAGTTGGGCCGTAAGCGTGCCCGCAATAGCCGCCAGACCCAGGGC
>JAUXGQ010000445.1 GCA_030621975.1 Gammaproteobacteria bacterium
AGGGCGGCACCGGCAAGACCAGTGTGGTGGCTTCGTTTTTCGCGCTGGCGGAGGAGGCCGTGGCGGTCGACTGCGACGTTGACGCGGCCGATCTGCACCTGGTGCTCGATCCCCGGGTGAAGAAGCGCTGGTCTTTTTCCGGCGGGTCCGAGGCTGAAATCGATTCGCGGGCCTGCGACGGTTGCGGTATCTGTTCCGATCGTTGCCGCTACGACGCTATTGTAACCCAGGGCGATGTGTTCGCGGTAAACCCGGTTTCCTGCGAGGGCTGCGGGGTGTGCGTGGACGTCTGCCCGACCGGCGCGGCCAAGCTGGTTCCCTCGGTAAATGGCGAGTGGTTCGTAGCGGACACCCGCCACGGGCCCCTGGTGCATGCGCGCCTGGGCACCGCCCAGGAGAACAGCGGCAAGCTGGTCTCCCTGGTGCGCCGCGAGGCCCGGGCGCTGGCGAGCGAGAGCGACTGCCGCCTGCTGATCTCGGACGGCTCGCCGGGGATCGGCTGCCCGGTGATCGCCTCGATCACCGGAGCGCAGATGGTCCTGGTGGTGACCGAACCGACCCTGTCCGGCCTGCACGACATGGAGCGGGTGGCCCAGCTGACCCGCCACTTTGGAGTGAAAACCGCGGTCTGCATCAACAAGGCCGACATCAACGCAGAGCTGGCCGACCGGCTGGAGCAAGCGGCGCAAAATTTAGATCTTCCGGTTCTGGGCCGGATCCGCTACGATCCGGCGGTCACCTGGGCCCAGGTGAACGGGAAGGCCGTGGTCGAAGGCGGCACGGCCGACAGCTTGGCGGAGGCGGACATTCGGGCGTTGTGGGAGCGGGTTAGAGATGCCATTGACTAGGACGAAAACAACCGGCAGCGTCGCAGCCAGGATCGCTGTGGCGCTGGGGGACCGGGATGAGCGCGTTTTGGATGTGCGCATCGGGCTGGGATACACCGCCGTGCAGCTCACGGACGGATCGACGGGCGTGGCATTGAGCTTCAGCCGTGACGCCGGTTTTGGTTGCACCGTGTTCAAGGGGCTGCGCCCGCTCGCAGGCAGAACCGCGTCGGAGTTGCTGGCCCTGCTTCCGTCGACTGACCCGATAGAAGCGGCGGTGGGGCTGGCCTGCGCCAATGCCCTGGCGAATCGCCCGCGAGGGGAGTTTGTCGACGGAGACGTGCTCGACCATCTGGATCTGTCGCCGCGGGACCGGGTGGGCATGGTGGGCAACTTCGGTCCGCTGGTGGGACCGGTGCGGAAAAGGGTGCGTTCGCTGACCGTCTTCGAGCGGATCGAAGAGCCCGTCGGAACCCTGCGCCCGGCGGCCGAGGCGGCCGAGATGCTGCCCGAGTGCCAGGTTGCCATGATCACCGCCACCACCATCATCAACCACAGCATGGACGACCTGTTGCAGGCCTCCAGAAAATGCCATACGGTGGCCGTGCTGGGTGCCTCCACTCCCCTGCTGCCCGAGGTGTTCGCCGGTACGCCGGTGAGCTTGATCTCTGGCGTGCTGGTGACGGACGCGCCGGCGGTGCTGCGCATTGTTTCGGAGGGCGGCGGCATGCGTTTTTTCAAGCCCTACATCAGAAAAGTTAACCTGCCCTTGGAGGAGACGGGGACCAAACCATGAAAGGGAGCCTTACATGACCGATGATACAAAAAAGGAAAGACAGCCCGGTAAGCCGGCGGAGGACTTTCAAGAGCGACAGGCCATCAACTCCCGCCTGTCCCGGGTAAAGGAAAAGCTGGTGGTCCTGTCCGGCAAGGGCGGGGTGGGCAAGAGCACCGTGGCGGTGAACCTGGCCGCGGTCCTGACCCAGGCCGGCAAGAAGGTGGGCCTGCTCGACATCGACATTCACGGCCCCAGCATCCCCAAGATGCTCCACCTGGAGAACGCCCCGGTGACCGGCACGGAGACTACCCTGGCCCCGGTCATCGCCCACAAGATGAAGATCATGTCCATCGGACTTTTGCTGCAAGACCGCGACGACGCGGTCATCTGGCGCGGGCCCATGAAGTCCAACGCCATCAAGCAATTCTTGCGTGACGTGGAGTGGGGCGAGCTGGATTACCTGATCGTCGACTGCCCGCCCGGGACCGGGGATGAGCCCATGACGGTCATCCAGCTCCTCGATCGCCCCACCGGCGCCATAGTGGTCACCACTCCCCAGGCCCTGGCCATCCAGGACGTGCGCCGGTCGATCGTGTTCTGCCGCCAGCTCCAGCTCCCGGTGGTCGGCGTGGTCGAGAACATGAGCGGCTTCGTCTGCCCGAAATGCGGCGAGCACACCGACATCTTCCAGACCGGAGGAGGAGAAAGCATGGCCCGGGATATGGGCGTGCCGTTCCTCGGCTCGATTCCCATCGATCCGCAGGTGACCGTCTCGGGCGATGACGGCCAACCGGTCGTACAGGCGCATCCGCATTCGGAGACCTCCAAGGCCTTCGGACGAATCGTCCGCTCGCTGTTGGAGCCGGAGCTTTCCGAAGAGAAGTCGCTTGAGAAGCGGGAGGGAGATGCCATGAAAATCGCCATTCCGGTGGCCCAGGGCATGCTGGCCATGCACTTCGGCCACAGCGAGCAGTTCGCCCTGCTCGAGGTCGACTCCGAGAATAAGAAAATCCTGTCCAAGGAGATGCTCACCCCGCCTTCCCACGAGCCCGGGGCCCTGCCCCGCTGGCTTTCCGAGCTCGGCGCCAGCGTCATCATAACCGGCGGCATGGGAATCCGCGCCCAGAACCTGTTTGCCCAGAACGGGGTCGATGTGGTGGTGGGCGCCGCCGCCGAAGATCCCGAGAAGGTCGTCCAGGCGTACCTAGAAGGTGAGTTGAAGGCCGGCGCCAACATCTGCGATCATTGAGGAACCAAGCGGTGCCCACCTACACGTACCAGTGCGACAACTGCGGGGAATTCGAGATCAGTCAGTCCATGTCCGAAACGCCGCTGGATGCTTGTCCGCAGTGCGGCGAGGCCGTGAAACGGGTGATCGCAGCGGGCGGCAGTTTCATCATGAAGGGAAAGGGAAGTTCCCTCAACTGTGGGCAGGAGTCGCCCTGCTGCGGCCGCGAAACCCGCTGCGACAAGCCACCCTGCGGCAAGTAG
>JAUXGQ010000398.1 GCA_030621975.1 Gammaproteobacteria bacterium
CTTGGGGATCACGTTATGGGCGCTGCCGTGAAAGGGTACCCGCGCCGCGATCCGTCCCAGGGCCCACCAGCTTGTGGGTGTCTCGCTCGGTCGTTCCAGGCGCGTCAGCAGCCATTCCCCGAGTTCGATTTTGGTCGCCACTGGCAGGTTCTCCAGCGAGGCGTCCAGACGTAGCATATCCTCATAAGACTTGAGCTTCAGTCCTGCAATGGTCTTGGGATTGCGCAGAGCGGCGGGATTGATGTATGCCGCGATGTCATCGAACAACCGCTGCTGTTGCCGCTGGTCGAGTCCGCCGGCGGCGCGACGCCAGAATGTCCACCAGTCACTCCAGGATTGGGTGTCTTTGACATACTGGGGCCCCTTTTCGTAGAGGGGCCAGATCTGTTGTATCCGCCAATCGTCCAGCGGGTAACCGAAGCCGGGTCTCAGGCTGAAACCCGCCAGATTGAACCAGACCCGCTCGTGGGCCTGGGAACGGCGCAGGCGGCGAATGCAGGCCAGCAGCTCATCGAACAGTGCCCTGAGCACGGGGGTTTCCCAGGCGTCCCTTTTACCCAGTAGTCGCTCCAGATCACCGCGCAGCCTTCGCACCGCCTTGGGATCGAATTGCTTCTTGCGCTGCCCGTAAACGACTTCCAGCTTCTCTTTGACCTGATCGAATTGAGGTGGCAGCGCCGCTGTGGGATGGGGTACACCCTGGCGCCGCTGGGCCAGGTCTTTGCGAATCTGAAACTCCACGTTCCAGCGCTGCCGTGAATCCGCGAGGCTGACACAGTCTATCTGCAAGGTGCCGACCTCGGTCAGAGTGGTAGCCAGCCCCACCTCCACCTCGCCTGCGTCGCCATACGCCTTGTCCAGGGCGGCGACCAAGGGGGGAAGGGAAACAAAACCCTCATCGTCGACAACGCTCAAGGCGCCCGCTGCGTGGGCAGTGTCCGCGGTGGAGGAGAGCAGGTGAAACTGCACCGGTTCGCCCAGACGCAGGGCGAATCTGCGACCCTCCAGACTGATCTCCTGCCCTGCTTCGGTACCCTTGGGGAGCAGGCAGACCCCCTGGCGCTGATCTTGTTCCTGGTCGAGCAGCAGAAAGAAGCTGCGCGCCGAGCCACCGCCGATCTTGAGTTGCGCACCATGCCGGGCCATGCCGTAAGCGACGGCCCCGTAGGCCACCGCCAGGTCCGGGCGATCATTGGCCAGCTCGCGGACCGGTTTTTCAGCCCAGCGGCTGAGTACGCACAGGGAGCGCTCCTTCAGGGCCGGGCTGTTGAAGACGCCGCCGTTGAACAATACGGTATCGGGTATCGCCGGTTGCTCCTGGCCCTCGGTCAACTGGAGTGCCTCCCGACAAGCCGTGGCGTGGCGGGCCAGGAATGCGGCAACGTGCTTGCTGACCGCCGGGTCGGCCGCATAGGGCAGCCCGAACTCCACCATGGCGCTGCGCCGTCTACCGGGACGCTCGTCGAAGTCGACAATCGGGAAAAAGCCGTCCAGCGCCAGCTCCCGGACCTCCTGTCGGCTGAGATCGCAACTCTTCGCGCCCCCGATCAAACGGGCGCCCGCTCCGAGCACGGTTACCTTAGCCGACTCCGGCGCCTGCTCCGCCAGCAGCAGCTCTTTGGCTTTGCGGGTCTGCTGGATCAACTGGGAAAGGCTGGCGGCTCTGAGCTTTTTGCCCCCCTGTACGATGCGTTGCTCGGCACGATGGGCGAGGGCGAGATCCACGTTGTCGCCACCCAGCATGAGGTGATCGCCGACCCCTACCCGTGTCAGTGCCAGATCGCCTGCTTGGATGTCGACGCGAATCAGGCTGAGGTCGGTCGTACCGCCGCCCACATCGCACACCAGCAACAACCGGCTGTGTTGCAGAAGCTCTGCGGCTTGGGTCTTATTGCGTGCATACCAGTCATAGCATACCGCCTGCGGCTCCTCCAGCAGCAACACCTCGGGCAGACCCGCCATGGCCGCCGCCTCGACCGTGAGCGAGCGCGCCGCTTCATCGAAGGAGGCGGGCACCGTGACTACGACCTCCTGGTTCTCCAACGGGTGCTTGCGGTGCTCCTGGTTCCATGCCCGGCGCACGTGATCCAGATAGCTGGCACTGGCGAGAACCGGGGACACCTTGGCTACGTCCTTCGCCGCCGCCCAGGGCAAAATGGCTGCACTGCGGTCCACCTGCGGGTGGGAAAGCCAGCTCTTAGCGGAGGCGACCAGCCTGCCCTCGACCTTGGAGCCGAGTTCCCGGGCCCACTCCCCAACGACGACCCCTTCCAACTCTCCAGGCAGTCCGGCGCCCGACCAGGGCAGCAACATATCGTCATCGGCTAGCTCACCCTGGGTCGGATGGTAGCGGAAAGAGGGCAGCAGGGGTTTCCTGGCAACCTCGCCGGGGGCCACCAGCTGCTCGATCTCGAACAGCCGCCGCCGGGCCTTATCCAGTCCGTCGGACATATCCGTGTAGGCAACGACGGTATGCGTGGTGCCCAGGTCGATACCCACTAGAAATCGGGGGGGTTTCATCTTAAATCATACAGACCGAATCGAAATGGCCGGGGTCGATGGATTGCGGCTCAGCGTCCCTCTTTTGGCCAGTCGCAGAGATACTCACCGGCGACTTCCCACCGGGGTTCATTGCGCACAACCTGAAAAGCGGAGATCTAGCCCGGACTTCTCACCAGGGTCCGAAAACACCCTCTCCCAACGGGAGAGGGTGGGGGTGAGGGGGTCTAATCATGAATAACCAATTGATTTTATATCCCCTCATCCTGATCTTCTCCCTGAGGAGGGTGTCGCAAAAGGCTCCAAATGTAGGTCGGATAAGTGAAACGCATCCGACAAGCTGTTGATTTCCGGTGGATGCGCTACGCTTATCCACCCTACATTTCCCTTTTACAACGCCCTCCTGAGGGAGAAGGAACTTATTGTGTTTCCGGACCGACACAAGGTAACTTCGCCTAGGTGCGACGTCCCAGCAGACGCAGGGCGCCGTCCGATATCAGGTAGGCCGCTACGATGTAGTTGAGCAGTTTGGGCTTGAGGAGTATCAGGACGCCCGCCCCCAAAGCGAGGAGCGCGCTGGACTGGAGTGGATTCGGCATGTTTTTACCCTCCGTGTTCTTGGATGACAGGCTGTACGAAGTGTCAGATACTTCAGAAAAAGAATATGGAATCCAGCCCCAGTAAGCAAGCCGCTTTCAGTGTTCTCTGACCTCGAGCTCCACCTGCCAGCGTTCGTCGCTGTCCGTCGAAATTGCTTCCAGGCGCAGGGTGCCCACTTCGGTTACCCGGGAAGCCAGGTGCACGGGCACCACTTCACCGGCAGACCGGCCTTCCACCGGCAGTTCGGCTTGAATCTCGGGGAGTTCCTCCAGTTCGTCCGGTTCCCAATAGTCCAGCAGCGTCCCCGCCGCATCGTCCCGCCGCGTGGTGGAGCCGAAAAAGCGAAAGC
>JAUXGQ010000044.1 GCA_030621975.1 Gammaproteobacteria bacterium
CCGGTCTGGTCTATCCGCAGCTGGAGGTTGTCGCAGATCTGCCCGATACCCAGCGGCGGGTACAGGAACTGATTCGCCAGTGTCCGCACGCGCCGCGACTCGGTGCGCGAAAACGCTTCTTTGATGGCCACTCCCAAAGACAGGCCCTTGATTCGCTTGGCGACCCATTCCTTGGCGATCCTGTCGCAAGGCACACCCCAGACCTTCTCGCTGTATTCTTTGAAAAACAGCTCGAACAAAGAGCGCCCGAAGTGTCGAACGACCCAGTCTTCGAGCGAGATGATCGGGGTCTTTGTGAAGTGCTTGCGTATCTGCTCCCACAGATAGTCCGCGACCACCCTGATTGACCTGCGCAGACCGAGCCGGGAGAGGGCGTTACGGGCAGATAGGGGGTAGTCATAGAACTTGCCGTCCAACAGGACCTTGCTCGAGCGCTCGACCACCAGCAGATCACCACCGAGAATCCCCCTGATCAGTGCCTCCAGTCGCTTATTGTCGGTGAGGAACCGGTGCCCGCCCAGGTCGAATCTGAATCCTTGGTGCTCGATGGTCTTGGCGAGACCGCCGACGCGCGCCTGGCGCTCGATAACGAGCACATTGCTGCCGGATTCGGACAGGACATGGCCTGCCGACAGCCCCGAGGGCCCGCCACCGAGGATCACCACGTCCTTGAACTGTCTATTCAGAACATCCATAGCAGCATATACGCCTCGCCCCACGCATCGTGCTTTATTCCGAGGCGCCGATGTGCCGGACTCCTGGACATGGCGCCGGCCGGACCAGCCCCACGGGTCCCCGCACGGGGCGCCTTTCTCTCTGGAACCAGCAACAGGCGGAGCAATGGTTTCACGTCTGGCTACTCATCGAGCAGGGATCTGTAATAATCCTCCTCCTCGACGGAAATGCCTTCAATCTTATCGGCCGGCGCCGTGGCGCCGTAGGAACCGGTTTCCACCGCGCCGAAATAGCCCGGTTCCACTCCTGTCTGCGCCGAGATCGCATAACCCAGCAAAAAGGCCACGACAAACCCTCCGACGGTTATCGCTGATCGCAAATAAATGTTTTCCAATTTCTTGGTCCCCTGTCTCATTCCAGCATACTCACCGGCGCATATTCACCAGCGCATCGGTTGGGCTCCGGGCGCGCCGCCCGGGGTCGCTTTGGCCAACGCAGCGCTCACTTCATGAGATTCTGCAGGTCCTCGAACTGCTGCTCCATCGCAGCTTCGACATCGGCGGGTTCCTCAACCGCCGCCGCGCCGCCGTGACCCATAGCCAGGAGCCCGACCTCTTGCACCGGTGGTACACCGTAGCCTATGAGGAAACCCATAAACGCGGCGGTCACCGCAAATACAACCCACAGATCACTCTTCATAACGCCCCCTTTCTCGTCAGTTTATCCATCGGACGACGCCCATGGTTTATTCCATCGCGCATGACGCAACACGCCCGTCCGATGACGGGCATGAAACATACACGCGGGACTAGGACTTCTCGATATGCCATTCGTACTGGCCGCTCTCCAGCAACTTTTCCACCAGCGTGTTGCCGTCATTCTCTATCATCTGTTCAATAGATTCGCCGGATGATGGATTGTCGAAAACCAGCTCCAGGATGTCGCCCGTTGCCAGCTTCTCCAATGCCTTCTTGGTGTAGATCTGCGGATGCGGACACACATAGCCGTTGACGTTCAGGCGATAACGCCCCTCGCCGGTTTTCTCAAATTTCATACCCATTTTTGATACCTGTATAGTTAGTTCAGACTAAGTTACAAACCGCACGATTCCATTTCTTTGGCAAGCTTTCTCTCTGTCCACCAGTTGAAGAATTGGACACCCAGATAGGCCCCGCCCGCCATTCCCAGGCCGAACAGCCATCCCGAGCAGTCTCCATTGGCTACGCGCACGAAGAAGGCGCCCACGTTGCACCCGAGTCCGAGCCTGGCGCCGATACCCATGAAAAACCCGCCGATGACTGACCACATGGCGGTCTCCCAGGTCGGCTTCTTGAACTTGAACTCGTTATGGTAGAGCGCGATGATCGCCGCGCCACCGATCAGCGCGAACGACATCCAGTCGGCGGGATTGATCGCCGGGTTCGGAATTCCGTTCACGAATCCAAAATAGATGTTGTCGAGGTTCTCAATACCCATCTTCTGCAGCGTCCAGCCGACCCATTGCGCCTCCTGGGTCGTCACGTACCAGTAGCCCGGGTCGAAGACCGTGCCCTGGACGGACAGACCGAAGTCAAAGCCGATACGCTCCAGCATCACTCCGGCATTCTTGAAGCCGAACTTGACGCGCAACCCTTGGATCACCAACATTTGCAGCGCACAGGCGATGCCCAGGATGAGCCCGGCCGTGGCGGTTCGCTTGTTGGCGATGATCATCGACCAGTAGCCGGCCAGTTCACCCATGAGGCCCGAGACGTCCTTGCCCGCTTTCTGCTGCTTCTTGCGGTATCCCTTGCGCCAGTACAGGGCGTAGACCAGAGCCAGCAGCAGGGCCGCGGGCAGGAGGATGCCCACCAACAGGTTGCCCACGAAGGCGCCCAAGACCGATTCGTTCGTCATGCCGAGCAGGTCCGCATAGGTCACCGCCGGTTTATTCCAGACATAGCCGGCGAGATACTGGTCGACCCAGCCGTCGGTCACAGTAATCGACGCGGGCAGGCCCTTCTCCAATGCCGATTGCGTCCAGGCCTCCGGCACGAAATTGTTGGTCCATCCGCCCACGTCGGCAAACAGCGCCTGGGTGAGGCTGAGGGATAGAATCACGATGAGGGCGTTCATATTGCCCTCGCCGGTCTTGTACAGAGAACTCGAGGCACAGCCGCCGGCGATGACCATTCCGATACCGAAGATCGCACCGGCGATGATCGCATGGCTGCTGACCGGCGCCGCGTGGAAGGTGCTCAGCCCCGCCGCCGTAATCGGTGCGGAGACTGCCCCGAAAAGCAGTGTTGCGATCACGATCCCGACCAGCATCCTCGGGACTCTGATGGCAAACAGATCCCGGAATGCCGACGAGAAGCAGAACTTCCCATACTGCAGGCACATGCCGTAGATCAGGCCGAACCACAGGTATACCGAGAGATAAATGTAATACTCGTTGTAGATAAAGGTTGCAATGCTGGTGAACGCGAAGAACCCCAACAGCCCCAAGGCCCAGCGCCTCTTTTTTCTCTTTTCCGCATCCTCCAGCGCCGCCTTGTCCATTACAAGATCGGCGGTTGCGACACCTGTTACTTGTTGTTGCATCGACTGTTCCTCCCAACCCTCGTTATTGCGTGTGACGAAATCCGGGTCTATGCCCGAAGATAGATCTTAACGATTGTCCTGAACCTGAATACACCGCTCGTATCAGCGAATTCCCTTTGCATGCGGTAGCCGTCGATCCGCTTCGCCAGATAGTCCGGGATTGGCTGATCCGCTTCGCTCTGGATAACCACGATGGCCGGCGCGGCGCGGGCGCTGTCCGCGGGCGGTAGATAGCGCGATAGATACGCTGGGCTGAGCACCTCCCAGGTCCATCGCCAGGGCAGCTCGGCAATTGCCTGTGTCGTAGGCGCGGCGCCTCCGTCCACGTGGTAGACGAGCCGCTGGTCGGTGAATAAATCCAGCAGTAGCGCCGCCACCGCGGGATTCACCGAGGACGACGTCTGGGAAAGCACATGGACTTCAGTCGTACCCGCGTGGATCGAGTCGAGGTACTCGCCGGCCTGCTTGATATTGTTTGCGCTGGTGCTCTGGAGGAAAGGCAGATAGCCGAGCGCAACGATCAACACGGCGGTGACGACCGCGCTGGCGGCGATGAATTTTTGGTACTGGATACCCTTTATGGCTTCCAGCCCGTAGGCGGCCATCAGCGCCAGCATGGGCAACACCACCAGCATGTAGCGGATCCGCCGCAGGTCCGTAACCATCACGACCAGCAACATCCAACCGATGATCGCGTATTTTGCGTCTTTCCTCTTTACGGCGAGGTACAAAGAGAGCAAGGCCGCAATGGTTACGAACGGGTGGACCTGGAAAAAGAATGTGGACAACAGGGATTCCCCCCAACGTCCGAGAGCGGGTACCTGAAAGCTGCGCAGCAGACCGATCTGCTCGGCGACGACGTCGAACTTCGCGTACAGGAAGACGCCCATGAGCACCAGCACACCCGCCGTTACTGCCGCCGCACGCAGGAAAACGACCTTCCAACCCAGTCGGGCATAGGCCAGGACGATGATGAGGGCAACGCTGAGCATCAACCAGTTCGAATACTTCGCCAACATTGCCAGGGTTATCGCCACGGAGGCCATTACGCAGAGTAGCGCGCCGCCGCGGGCGATGGCTGCAATGGTCGCGAACACGGCCAGCGTCAGACAAAACATCGACATCACATCGACCATCATCAGTGGCACCTGAGCCAGGAGATAGGGCATGCCCAGCAGCAGTATGCCGGCATACAGGCCGAGGTCTCTGCACCATAATGTCTTGCCGATGAGGTAGGTCAGCACCACCGTGCCCGAGAACAGAAGGCTCGTGAAAACCTGCACGGCGATGCGGCTTTCGCCGAAGACCTGGAAGATCACCCCGTGGATGAGCGGGGCCAGCGGCAAGTCCGTCCATGCCGGGATGTCGTTGCCCCACGCCGCCAGGAAATATTCAATCCCGTGGATTTCGACGTACTTGGCCTGCATGAAGTGGCGTGCGGCGTCAACGATGACCTCCGGTTCCTGCCACAGTCCCGCCGTGATGAGAAACGATACCGCAAAGAGCAATGGCGCCGAGCCCTGGCCGCGCCAAGATAGCCTCGAAATCCCGTATGCCAGCGCAACACCGGCCACCAGCATCAGGAAAAATGCGAACGGGGCGATGCCGTCAAAGACCCACCACCAGCTGGTAAGACGATTGTCGTCCAGGGCGCGCAGGTTGTATAGGCCAAGCGACGTCGCCAGCGCGCACAGCGCAATCAGCACCACCCAAAGGGGGTCTTCCTTCCGCCTCAACCCAAGCCGCCCGCAGACGATTCCCAGCGCATCGGCGAATGCGCCGAACCAAGGGCGTCGCCAGGCCGGTGTCGCTCCTGGCGCCACCGGACCGCAAGGTTGCGCGTCCTCGCCAGCCCGGGCGGCTGGCGCGAAAGGCCGTCGCTGTCTCGTGCGCGCACCGAGAACTATCAGGTTCATTATCATTCAATCCGGCTGGGAGCCTGTCCGAGAATAGAAGCCGTAGCGAGAGGAAGCCATTTTGAGTCAGATTTTTCGATTAAATGAGGCGAATATTGGGCATATTTAACGATTTTAATCGGAAAATCTGGCCGAAATGGCTTTTCCGCAGTAGGTTCTCTATTCTCGGACAGGCTCCTAGCTATTCGCACTCCTCTCGCCTTGCTGGACGGGCATCTCGACGCCCCAAAATGTGAATTAATTTCTACGCGAGCCCTAAACAGAAAAATCGCCGGGAGGCAGACCAAGTATGTTCAACATGATCTCGTGCACTTCACCCCAGGCGTTCGGTTTGAAAACATCCACATCCAATCGTTGAAGCTGTCCTTTGCGTTCCGCCTCAGCGAGCTGGGGGGAAAGTTTCATGTCTTCATCCTTGAGCGCGAACACCACGGCGCCGGGAAACTCGCTTGCCAGCTGGGCGGCGATTTCCGGAGGTCCGACCACCAGTACACCGACCTTGGAGTCATTGGCCGCGACCTCGAAATCTTCCGCCATGATGCCTATGAAATCGCCGCTGTACTCCGTGGAAACCAGCACTTTGTCCTCGGCGTGCGCCATGTGGTACTCGCCGGATGAGATGACCTTGTATTCTGCATCGGTCAGCGGGCGGCCGGTCGTAAACCAGCGCGGGCGGAGAAAACCGTCTTTAACCAGCATGCGGCGCGGCGCGCTGCGGCTGCCTGTCCACACAGTCCCGGTTACACAGACGATCATTTTGGTACTGGCTATACTCATGCGGTTTCCTCGGAGTACCCCTATCAGCACATGGAGGTTGTCATTATAACGCCATACTACGAATCTAGCCCCAACGCCCTTGCCATCTTCGATGACCACCGGCAGTAGGAGCCGGCTCGCCGGTGCGATAGACGGCGGGTTTCCGCCAGTGAGGTCTGCCCAGTATAGGGGCCGCCGCGGATAGCACAAGCACTGTGCTCCACCCTATGCAGAGTTTTCGGCGGGCGTACCGGACCAAAAGATCGAGCCTCAAAACCTTTGCACAGAAATACGGCCTTCCAGTCGTCGCACGCGGTTTGGACGGTTGGGAATCTATGAACTAAGCGGAATTTCCATAAAGTTCCCGGCACTCCCGTCGATATTCGGGTCGATAGATTTTATTTTTTCAAAATTGCATTTCCGACCATAGGTGCACTATGAAACTCCTAACTTCCCGCGTCTGGTTATATCGTTCTTGCCTAGTCAGCGCCCTGGCGGGCGCCATGGTACTCAGCGGCTGCGGTTCGCTCAGCGAAAAGGAATGCCACAACGCCAACTGGCACATGATCGGCTACGAGGACGGCGCCGCGGGCAGACCGGCGGCGCGTCTGGGCGAACACCGGGAGGCGTGTTCCGAATACGGTATCACCCCTGATCTTCAGGCCTATCGCCGGGGTCGGGGTGAAGGCCTGCGCGAGTACTGCCAGCCCCGGCGCGCCTACCAACTGGGCCGTAACGGAAGCGGCTATCCCCACGCCTGTCCGGCCGAGTTGGAAGATGCGTTGAGGACAGCCTATCGCGACGGGAGAAAAATCCACGAACTGGAGTCGGAAATCGGTGGTATTCAGCGTACCCTGCAGCGAAAGGAAAACGAATTGCGGCACATCGAAAAGACCCAGATCAGTCACCAGGCCGAGATCATCGGCCCGAACACCAGCGGCTCGCGACGGGTACAGCTGCTCGCAGAAACCTGGGACCTCGTCAAACGCAAAGACGCCGTCGAGGACGAGATTTACGAGCTCGAGTCAAGGATAGGCACCAGGCGTGAGGATTTGGGCGAGCTGATATCTACCACCCAGTACTGACCATTGCGCGACGGGCTGCCCGCGTCGGTCTAGCCCGGATATTTCACCAGGGTTCGGATTTTTGGGTCGATCTGGCGAAGCAGGTTGGACGATCGGCCGTAATCAACAGGAAACCTATACTTCACGGTGCTGTAACCTCAGTGTGCGACGGCTGTAACATCAATGTGCGAAACGACAGAGAGGATGAGAAAAATGAAACTTGACGCCAAAACGTTGCATGTACTGGGGGAATCACTGGACAAACACCACGTACCAGTCGAGAGTCGCACGATCCTGTGCATCATCGACGATGTTCACTATCGGCTCGACGAGGGCGGGTGCTGGCGCTTCGCCGAGGCTCCGGATGATGACATGGGGTGGACCAGGTGCACTCCTCCCGTTGCTCTAAAGGGTCTGTTCCAGGGCGGCCACGCCGCACAGGCAATCTGACCGCGCCGCCAGGAGCGGCCCAGGGCGGGGTTGCCCCCGCCCTGAACATGCTGCCTGCGGGCCGGGCTAGTTAGAACCCATTCTCGACCAACACCTCATCCAGTAGGAGCTGACCGGGCCTGGGCCACGCATCCTTGATGCCCTTGCCGATCGCGATCATGAAGGCAATATCATGGTCGTCGGGAAGGTTGAGGATCTTCGCAACCGCATCGTAATCGAAGCCATCCATGGGACAACTGTCGTAGCCGAGTTCCTTGGCCATCAGCATGATCGTTTGTCCGGCCAGACCGCAGGAGCGCATGCCTTCGTCGCGTATGACCTGCGGCTTGCCCCTGTAATAATCGTCTATTGCCGGTATCAAAAAATCCTGCACCTCCTGTGGAGCATTGCGCCAGTAGCGTTTGGGCTCCCGCGACCATGCCGTGTTGTCGAAGCACAGCACCAGCAACTCAGAGGCATCTGTCACCTGAGCCTGGTCCCAGGCCACGGCACGGATCGCCTTGCGCTGCCGGGGGTCCGTGACCCGCACAAATCGCCAGTTCTGAATATTGAACGCCGTGGGCGCCAGAATGGCGTGTTCCATCAGGCTGCGGAAGGCCTCCTCCGGCATCCGATGCTCCGGGTCGTACCATTTGATCGCGCGCCGCGCACGCACCGCTTCGCTCACTTGCATACCTGTCTCCTTCTGTTTCATCGGCACAGAGTCGATTAATATCTATGCCCGCTTTAGCCGAATACGAAGGATACCAGGTAATGTAGGCTGGGGCTTACCCCAGCTTCGCTGCGTAGCGGCCCGCAAAAAAAAAAGCTGGGGGGAGCCCCAGCCTACCTAGGAGCCTGTCCGGGAATAGAGAACCTACTGCGGAAAAGCCATTTCGGCCAGATTTCCCGATCATTTTCGTTAAATAGAACGGGCTATTCGCCTCAAATGATCGAAAAATCTGACTCAAAATGGCTTTCCCTCGCGACGGCCCCTATTCTCGGACAGGCTCCTAG
>JAUXGQ010000051.1 GCA_030621975.1 Gammaproteobacteria bacterium
CTGATAATGCCCGTGGGGCGCATAGCCGTACACCACGCGCTGATGGGTGGAGTCGTGGCCGGTTTGCTTTGGGAGATCACCCGCCATATTCTGGTCTGGTATTTTTCGACCCTGTCCCTGATCAATGTGGTGTACGGGTCGCTCGCCAGTGCCGTGGTCGCCCTGCTCAGCATCGAGATAGCCGCCATGATATTTCTGTTCGGCGCCCAGGTGATCGCCGAGTTCGAACGCCACACCCTGGACGCGCAGGGGGGCGACTGGCAGGAGTTTCATACCTGATGGACCGAGTTTTTAGGTGCTGTAATAATCCCGGTACCAATCCACGAACCGAGCCACGCCGTCTTCGACCTCGGTGGATGGTTTGTAGCCGGTATCGTCTACGAGGTCGGCCACATCGGCGTAGGTATCGGGAACATCTCCCTGCTGCAGGGGCAGGAGATTTATTTGCGCTTTGATACCGAGGCAATGCTCCAGAACCTCAATATAGTGGAGCAGTTGCACGGGTTTGTTGTTGCCGATGTTGTACAAGCGGTAAGGGGCTAGGCTGGTAGCGGAATCCGGCGCATCGCCGCTCCAATCCGGATTGGGCTCGGGGATTCGGTCGAGCACCCGGATAACCCCCTCGACGATGTCATCGACGTAGGTGAAATCCCGCCGGTGCTTTCCGTAGTTGAAGACGTCGATGGGTTTGCCGGCAAGCATGTTGCGGGTAAACAGGAACAAGGCCATGTCCGGACGCCCCCAGGGCCCATAGACGGTAAAGAAACGCAGGCCGGTGGTGGGAAGCCGGTAGAGGTGACTGTAGGTGTGGGCCATCAGTTCGTTGGCCTTTTTGCTGGCCGCATAGAGACTGACGGGATGGTCCACGTTGTCGTGCACGGAAAACGGCATATTGGTATTCGCGCCGTACACCGAACTGCTCGACGCGTACACCAGGTGTTCCACGCCGTGGTGTCGGCAGCCCTCCAGGACATTGACGAACCCGACTAGATTGGTATCCACATAGGCATGCGGATTCTCGAGGGAGTAGCGTACTCCGGCCTGGGCGGCCAGATTGACGACTCGTGCAGGTTTGTGTTTTGCAAAGGCCGCGGCCATCGCTTCGCGATCCTCGAGATGGATGCGCAGTTCCGTATAGCCGTCGTAGTCCAGCGTTCGGGCGAGTCGGGCCTTTTTCAAATTCACATCGTAATAGTCGTTGAGGCAATCGAGCCCCAGAACTTCATCGCCCCGCTGCAGGAGCTTCAGCGATAAGGCGGATCCAATGAAGCCGGCGCTGCCGGTGACCAGAACTTTCATATTACGTCCTCAAAGGCGGCCATCGACATCAGTCGCCGGTAAAATCTGTTTTACGTCGTATAAGATACCGCCGGGTTTGCACAGGGCGCGTATTCTCTCACTACCCATTTTCTGGAATTCTTCATGGGCTACCGCGAGAATGACGGCATCGTAGTGCCCGTTCTTGAGCTCGCCCTGCATCCGGACTGCGTATTCCCTGGAAGCATCATCGGCATCCGCCCAGGGGTCATAGACATCGACCTCGGCGCCGTAGTCGGAAAATTCCTCGACGATGTCCACGACTCGGGTGTTGCGCAGATCCGGGCAATTTTCCTTGAAAGTGAGGCCGAGAATGAGGATGCGTGGATTTGCGGATAGCGCATGCCGTTGCATCATCAGCTTGATGACGGATTTCACCACATAAGCGCCCATGCCATCGTTGAGGCGCCGCCCCGCCAGGATGATTTCCGGCTGGTAGCCGATAGCCTGGGCCTTGTAGGTGAGATAATAAGGGTCGACCCCAATGCAATGTCCGCCAACCAACCCGGGACGAAAAGGCAGGAAATTCCATTTACTGCCGGCCGCTTCCAGAACCTCCTGGGTGTCGATGTGCAACCGGTTGAAGATTAGGGCCAATTCGTTGATCAGAGCGATGTTGACGTCCCGTTGAGTATTCTCTATCACCTTGGCCGCTTCGGCTACCTTGATGCTGCTGGCCTTGTGGGTGCCGGCGGTAATGATCCGACGGTACAAGCCGTCAACGAACTCCGCCGCCGCCGGGGTTGAGCCGGAAGTGACTTTTTTTATGCTGGCCAGGCGGTGGTTTTTGTCGCCGGGGTTAATGCGCTCGGGGCTGTAACCAACAAAAAAATCCCGGTTGAAAACGAGTCCGGACTCCGTTTCAATGAGCGGTACACAGACCTCTTCGGTAGCGCCCGGATACACGGTGGACTCGAATATGGCAATGTCGCCTTTGCTGAGGAGGCGCCCAAGGGTACAGCTCGCCGATCTCAGTGGCGTCAGGTCCGGTTGTTTGTATTCGTCAATGGGGGTCGGGACGGTTACAATGTAGACGTTGCAATCGGCAAGCTCTTCCGGGTTAGCGGTATACCCGAGCCGGTCGGTCTTGCGGAGTTCGTCGGTTTCCACTTCCAATGTGCTGTCCACGCCTGCTTTGAGTTCTTCGATTCGCTTGGGATTGGTATCCAGTCCGAGGGTCGGAAACTGGTTGCCGAATTCGACGGCCAGCGGTAGTCCGACATATCCCAGCCCAATGATTCCCAGACGTGCATCAGCAATATCCAACATGAGAAAATCCTTGCCTCTTTAGGTTTGTGTAGAACTTGTTGCGAATTGTCGGGGGAATGATAGCTTGTACCCGATTCAAAAACGAGAGGACTGTGCCGATAACCAGCGGTAGCAGCAGCCGGAAAAAGCGACTTGCAGGATCCGGGTTATCGCAAAGCGGCTTGCGGGTACTGTGTATTGTACAAAATATACATAAATTACAATAAGTTAATTAATGATCAGGCTGTTCGGACATTACGTATCGGGGCTCTACCTCTTGCTTGGCGTGCTGGAGGCCATGATGTTCTTTGGTGCCCTGTACGTGGGTGTCCTGTTCAGGTTTGACTTCAATATTCCTGAGGTTTCCGACTACACGGGAGACGTTTTTACCACAGCGCTCAGTTACTCGGCATCGATGACCGCCGCAATGATCGCGATGGGTCTGTACCAGCGGGGTATTCAGGGAGGGGAAGCCGGATTTCTGGTGCGTCTGGGTATCAGCTTTCTGCTCGGTACAACGTTGATGAGCCTGGTGTTCTATGCCTTTCCCATAACCTTTTTCGGACGCGGTGTTTTTGTATACAGCCTGGTTTTTTCGCTGATGGGTGTCATGGCGATCCGCTCCCTGTTCGTCAGGTTCGTCGGTTCGGATTATCAGAAACGCCGGGTTCTGGCGCTCGGGACAGGCAGCAAAGCCAAACTCATACAGGAGCTACTCGAAAACGAACCCGAGACTGGAATCTCGCTGGTTGGGTATGTTCGGCTACACGACAGTGAAAACGTCATCGACGAAGCCCAACAAATTCAATACCGGGAGTCCCTGTTCCAGCTGGCCATGGCCAAGCAGGTGGACGAAATAGTTGTTGCGGTGGACGACCAGCGTAAACGTCTGCCCGTCGACGAGATCCTGGACTGTAAGATGAGTGGTATCCAGGTGTTGGATTTACTAACGTTTTTCGAAAAGGAAACCTCCAGAATCAAGATCAGCCTGCTGCATCCAAGCTGGATCTTTTTTTCCACCGGTTTCCACGCTGGGATCGCACAACAGTACGGTAAACGTCTGCTCGACATTTGCGCCAGTCTCTTCATTCTGTTAATGGCGTTCCCTGTGATGCTGATTATCGCGGCAGCCAGTCTGATTGAGTCCCGGGGCCGTGATCCCGTGTTTTATCACCAGGAGCGCATCGGCCTCAACGGAAAGGTATTCAAGGTGCACAAGTTCCGCAGCATGCGGGTAGACGCCGAGTCCGATGGGGTCGCCCGCTGGGCCAGCGAAAACGACAACAGAATCACCCGGGTGGGCGCGTTTATGCGCAAGACCCGGCTCGACGAGCTGCCGCAGGTCTTCAATGTCCTGGTCGGCAACATGAGCCTGGTTGGTCCGCGGCCGGAACGTCCCGAGTTCGTAACGGAACTGTCCAAGGCCATCCCCTATTACGCGGAGCGTCACAGGGTCAAGCCGGGTGTTACCGGATGGGCCCAATTGCTGTATCCTTACGGATCCACGACAGACGACGCCAGGGAGAAACTGCAGTTCGATCTTTACTATGTAAAGAATGCCAGCCTGTTTCTTGATCTAATCATCCTATTGGAGACGGTTGAGGTGGTTTTGTTGGGAAAGGGTGCGCGGTAGATGCCTGACATCGGTATACTGGGCTACGCGCTCGCGGCCCTGTTCTTCCTGATCCTGACGCTCCTGCTCATCACTAGTTGGCGGGGTCGACTGCAGGGCAAGATGCTCGTAATCGCAGCTGCCAGTTCGTCCCTGTGGGCCGCGGCTTTTGCCATTCAGGCTGCACACCATGTTTTGCCGTTAAGTTGGGTCTGGGCCGCTGAGGCGCTGAGGACATTGGTCTGGCTGGCTTTCTTGGCCAGCCTGTTAGGTTCCGTAGTATACATAACTAGTGCCTACGCCAGGACCCTGAAGTATGTCAAGGCGGCTTTGTTTCTGGTTTGCGGTCTGTTGGTGATGCCTTTTGAGGAATACCCCCTTTTATCGCGCCTGGGCGACGTACACTTGCGGGCGGACGCGCGTTTTATGGGACAGGTCGTGCTTGCGGTATCCGGCATGGTTCTGATTGAACAGTTCTACCGCAATACATCCGTAGAAAATCGTTGGGGAATCAAGTTCCTTTGCCTGGGGCTGGGGGCCATGTTCGCTTTCGATTTCTATCTATTCTCCGATGCCCTCTTATTCAGGCGTCTGGATGCCGATATCTGGTACGCACGGGGTGCGATCAACGCGATAATCGTGCCTCTGATCGCATTATCAGCGGCGCGAAATCCGCAATGGTCCGTGGATTTTTCCGTGTCTCGGAAGATCGTGTTCCACACGACAGCCCTGTTCGGTACCGGTCTCTACATGCTGCTGATGGCAACCGCCGGTTACTACATCCGGCTTTATGGCGGGGAGTGGAGCATCGTTTTACAGGTCATTTTCCTGTTCGGTGCGGGGCTGCTGTTGATCCTGATGCTTTTCTCGGGACGGCTCCGAGCACAGGTCAAGGTGCTGCTAAACAAGCATTTCTTCCACTACCAATACGACTACCGTGAGGAATGGTTGCGTCTGACCCGAATGCTGTCGCGACAGGATATGAGCGTACCCTTGTACGAGCGGGTGATCTGGGGCATCGGAGAGATCGTCGAAAGCCCGGGCGGGACCCTTTGGCTGTGTCACAAAGGGCAACGCTGTACGATTCAGGCGCGTTGGAATCTTCCTTCCGATACAGGTATCCAGGTATCCGATACGGGGGACCTGATTCAGTACCTGGTGCGCACCCAGTGGGTGATTAATCTGGATGAGTACGAGGAGATACCCGAGTTATACGATGGTCTTCGGTTGCCAACGCTGCTCGAGGCATCGGATTGGGCCTGGTTGATCGTGCCCCTCATCCACAACGAAGAACTGCTCGGTTTCGTTACCCTGAACAGGCCCAGGGTGCACCAGGCACTGAACTGGGAGATTACCGACCTTCTGAAGGTGGCGGGTAAACAGACGGCGAGCTATCTGGCTCAGTTCCAGGCCGCGGAGGCCTTGGCCGAGGCCAAGCAGTTTGAAGGCTTCAACCGATTATCTGCTTTTGTAGTCCATGATTTGAAGAATCTTATCGCCCAGCTCTCGCTGGTAACGACGAACGCGGTCAAACACAAACACAATCCTGCATTCATCGATGAGACGATCCGGACCATTGAAAATTCGGTCGCCCGAATGAATCGCCTGATGGCACAGCTGCGCGGTGCCATGTCGGCCGGGAGCGCTGATCAGGTGGATCTGGGTGAAGTACTGCGACAAGTGATTAGCGAGCGCTCCGCTCAGAGGCCCATACCGGAACTGCAGGTGGGGACGGAATCCGTGTCGCTCAATGCGGAGCACGATCGGATCGTGTCGATTTTGGGCCATGTGGTACAGAACGCGCAGGAAGCGACGGGTTCTCAGGGAGAAGTGAGGGTGCGGCTTCGTTGCGATGCGCATCAGGCGATAGTGACCGTCGAGGACACCGGTTGCGGAATGGACGAGACTTTTATCCGCGAGCGCCTGTTCAAGCCTTTCGATTCCACGAAGGGCCTGACTGGAATGGGCATTGGTGCTTACGAGTGCAGGGAGTACGTTCAATCCGCCGGGGGAGAGGTACGGGTAACCAGTAAGCCGGGGCAGGGCACGACTTTTTCTATCCATTTTCCGCTGGCAGGCATGTCGGTTCAGGCCGACACCTTACCCGAGGCCAGCACAGCAACCGTTAAATAGGACCGCAATCTTGACTGATCAGAAAAAAACACTTTTGGTGGTGGAAGACGATCTGGGGCTTCAAGGTCAGCTTAGGTGGAGCTTCGAGGGCATCGAAGTCAATGTAGCAGGCGACAGAGAGAGCGCGCTGGCACAACTCAGACGTTTCGAACCGGCCGTCGTGACCTTGGATCTCGGCCTGCCTCCGGATCCCGGCGGGGTAAGCGAGGGGTTTGCCACACTGGAGCAGATTCTGGCTTTGGCGCCGGACACCAAAGTGGTCGTGGTAACCGGCCATGACGACCGCAACAACGCGGTACGTGCCATTGGAATGGGGGCCTACGATTTTTATGAAAAGCCCATCGATCCTGAACTGCTGTCACTGGTGGTCGAGCGAGCGTGTCGGGTGCGCTATCTGGAGCGAGAGAACCGCAAGCTGTCGGCTGGGCACGCGGTCTCCCCACTGGAAGGTCTGATCGCCGTCAGTCCGGAAATGATGAAGGTGGCGCGCATCGTCGAGAAGCTGGCGCCTGCCGACGTTTCGACCCTGATACTCGGCGAGAGCGGTACCGGTAAAGAGGTGCTGGTGAAGGCGATTCACGGGCTGAGCAACCGTTCCGAGCATAGATTGGTTGCCATCAACTGCGCCGCCATCCCGGAGACGCTGCTGGAAAGCGAGCTATTCGGTTATGAGAAAGGTGCGTTCACGGGCGCGGCGAAGCGCACTTTGGGCAAGATCGAGGTGGCCAACGGCGGTATCTTGTTTCTTGATGAGATCGGCGATTTGTCTCAGGCCCTGCAGGCGAAGCTGCTTCGCTTTCTTCAGGAGCGGGTTATTGAACGCGTGGGCGGTCGGACTGAGATTCCGGTGGACGTGCGAGTTATCTGCGCCACGCATCGGGATCTTCCCGCGGTGGTCGCGGAGGGAGACTTTCGGCAGGACCTCTATTACCGGATCAACGAGGCGACCATAAAGGTACCGCCTTTGCGGGAGCGCCAAGGGGATGCGGTCGTACTCGCGCGGGCGTTTTTGACGCGTTTTGCCGAGCAGCACCATCGCCCGGTCAAAGGTTTCAGTGCGCAGGCGCTGGAAGCGATCGATCAGTATCAGTGGCCGGGCAACGTCCGCGAACTGGAGAATCGCGTCAAGCGCGCGCTCATCATGGCCGACGGCAATCAGATCACGGTGGAGGATCTCGAGCTCGCGGAGGTAAAACTGGGAACCGAACCGTTTAATCTACGCGAGGTCCGTGAGGTGGCGGAGTCCAGGGCGGTGCTGAGGGCACTCTGCCACACCGACAGTAACGTATCGCGTACGGCCGAAATGCTGGGGGTGACCCGTCCGACCCTCTACAACCTTATGCGGAAATACAGCATCAATGTTTGAACCGGGTTGGGCGCACTATCGCTCGAATGACTACTTTGCGGGGTTTTAGATTATGCGGCACCTGATAGTCAGTGCCTTACTGGCCTTGTCGATGCTGGCGGCTGATTTGGCAGCGGCGGCATCGGCGGAAGATTATTTGCGCAATGCTCAGGAGTTTCTGGATAAGGGCGAGATAAAAGCAGCGGCCATTGAACTGAAGAATACCCTCCGGGCTGACCCTACGCGCGTCGAGGCGCGGCTCATGCTGGGGAAGATCTATGTGCGCCTGGGTGACGGCCCAAGTGCTGAAAAGGAACTAAAACGCGCGGCAAGACTGCGCGCACCCCAAGAGCGCTGGGTAAGCGCACTGGCCGAGGCCTATCTGTTGCAAGGCAAATATCAGGAAGTTCTCGATGAAATCCAGGCCGAGAGCAATCTGGCTCCGGATCTTCGCGCATCGCTGTTGACCCATCGCGGTC
>JAUXGQ010000067.1 GCA_030621975.1 Gammaproteobacteria bacterium
ATATTTCACCACAGAGGACACAGAGGGCACAGAGGTTATTAATTTTCAAAGGCTTTGTCATTCGGGGCCGAAACAGCGGTGTTTACATGGTGTTCCGACAACTATGCAGGACCGTTTAGCGTAAGCTGTTATTCTCTCTGTGTCCTCTGTGTCCTCTGTGGTTAATCCGTGAGATATGCGGGTTGGTTCACTCTGAGGCGGTGCAGCGTGATTTCGGGGGGGCAGTTTAGGCGTACGCTGACAATACAGGTTCCTGCCCCTGCCGAGGTATATCCGATCATACCCTGATACTGCCAGGGTCCGGACCCCATATAGCGCGGACATCGGGAATCCAGGGTAACCGGATATCCGCCGGGCAGGCAAATCTGGCCGCCGTGGGTGTGACCGCACAGCATCAGGTTAAATCCGGCATGTGCTGCCTGCCGGTAGATCTCCGGGGTATGCGACAGCAGTATAGAGATGCCATTCTGGCGTAGATGTTGGGCTGCCTTGTCAATGTTGTCCACACGAAAATAGTGTGCATCGTCAATCCCGGCCAGGTAAATGACGGCACCCTGACGTTCGATTTCGACGGACTCATTCAGGAGCATGCTCACCCCCATCGCCTCCAATTGCGGCACCATTCGAATGCTGTCGTGGTTGCCCAATACTCCGTATATGGGGGGCTTGAGTCCCTCGCGCACCTGCGCCATACCCGTGATGGCGTCATCGAAGGGTCCACAGGTGCCGGCCCGGTAGTCCCCGGTCAGTACGCACAGGTCGTAATCCAGCGGTCGAACCCGCTCGATCAGTGCCTGGGTGGCGGGCGGATACATGTCGACGTGTAGATCGCTGATGTGCAGAATCGTAAATCCGTCAAAGGCTCGATGCAGCCCCGGGATACGGACGTCGTTGGACCTGACCTGAATATCTCTGGCATTGCGCCGGCCGCGCCAGTATAGTCCGGCGAATTTCAGGCTGCTGCGAATGAAGGAGTGAATAGAATACCAGTTTTCGGGGTGAAAAAGATTCAGTCCTTTACCGAAGATTCGGGGTTCAATCTCTTTCTCGATGCCGAGACGTTGTCGGGCATGTACCGTCCCCAGGCGGCGCTCAAGTGCTTCCAGGATCTGTTTGTCCACGCCGTTTCGGCTCCGGTTCAAGGGTATACAGTTTGCAAGGGTGGAAATATACCATCACAGGCCCACTAAGGGCTCGCTTCAAAATAAAAAAACGGTTACGGGCTCACGGAATGAGCTACTGCGTTGTGCATACTTTTTGATGCGCTAAACTTCGTTGCAAAAAGGGGTATAGGGGAGGACCGAAGATTGTCAATGAACGTTACTTATGTGTTAGCAGCGCTGTTGCTGTTGGGTGGGGCGGTATTGTGTCTGTCGATCGTCGTCTGGTTCCGGCAGTCTAAGACGTTGCATGGGTTGGAGTCGATCCGCGCAACCCAGGAAGGTTTCGGAAGAGAGCACGAGTTGCTGTCTCAGCGGATAGACGATCACCTCAAAGAGATTCAGATCGGAACTTACCGAGAGCTGGCGGACAGCAGAAGCTACATCGTTGAACGGCTCATACGATCTCATCATCTGCATCAGA
The DNA here is from genome assembly GCA_030621975.1 of Gammaproteobacteria bacterium. Classification (GTDB taxonomy): domain Bacteria; phylum Pseudomonadota; class Gammaproteobacteria; order Chromatiales; family Chromatiaceae; genus JAUXGQ01. The sequence continues at coordinate 1,585 of JAUXGQ010000067.1, forward strand.
AGTCGGGGCACGAATTGCAGCAACAGTTGCTGAATCGATTCGGCAACTTGTATCAAGCCCTGGAACGCCGTTTCGGAGAGATGCAGAAAGACCTTACGGAGGACGCAGGCCGTCTGCGCACGGATCTTCTGGAGCGGTTCGAATCCTTGCAGAAGACGACCTCCGGACTGCTGAGCGAGGGCAGCCTGGCGCAGCAGAAGAGCCTGGGTGAGGTCCGCGAAGGGCTGCAGGAGTCCTTGAACCGGCACCGGCAACATATGGAAGAACGCCATGGCGACGCGTTGAGGATGCAGCAGGAGACCCTGCACCAGGGGATGGAAACCGTTACCCGACAGGTCGGCGAGGCGCTGTTGCGGCACGCAGAGGTGCTGGGTGGTCGCGTGGACGATCTAACCTCGATCACCGACAGACGACTGCGGGATATCGGTGGTGAGGTGGAAAAGCGGCTCGATGAAGGTTTCAAGAAAACGACGGAGACCTTCACCCAGGTGCTCAATCACCTGACCCGAATCGATGAGGCGCAGAAAAAGATCACGGAGCTGTCCAGCAATGTGGTCGGCCTGCAGGAGATTTTGAGCGACAAACGTTCCAGAGGGGCCTTTGGCGAAGTGCAGTTGCATGCCCTGATCCGGAATCTGATGCCGGAAAGCAGCTTTTCGCTGCAATATGTCCTGAGCAATGAAAATCGGGTCGATTGTATGCTTTTCCTTCCTGATCCCACCGGCAATATCGGTGTAGACGCCAAGTTTCCCCTCGAAAGCTTCCGCCACATGACCGACCTGTCGGCGTCCGATGTCCGTCGTGACAGGGCGGCCCGCCAGTTTCGCGTGGATATCCGGAGACATATCAGGGCCATTGCGGAAAAATACATCGTTCCGGGCGAGACGGCGGAGGGGGCTGTAATGTTCATACCCGCGGAAGCGGTGTTCGCGGAGATACACGCCCGTTTTCCGGAACTGGTGGAAGAGTCTTACCGGCTGAAGGTCTGGATGGTTTCACCCACCACCATGATGGCTATACTCACGACGGCGCGGAGTGTTTTGAAGGATGTAGCCACCCGGGAACAGGTTGATATCATCCAGGAACACCTACGGGAGCTCGGGCAGGATTTCGGACGCTTTCAACAGCGCATGGATAATCTGGCGCGACATATCCACCAGGCCGGAAGGGATGTGGAAGAGATCAATGTATCGGCGCGAAAGATCAGCGGGCGGTTCGAAAAGATCGAGCGTGTGGAGTTGGAGGACCGGTCATCCACCCCGTTGCCGGTGTTCAAAGAAACCCCGACCCTGGAAACCCGCGGTTAGCCTGTCCCGGGCGGCATCATGCCGGGGGGCGGTGGTGTGGGTGCATTCTGATGCACGATCATGCGCCAGCCGGCTTCCCCTTTGCGATAGATATTGGTTGCATACATAGGGGACTGTTTCTGATTCTGCCCGATCACCGTGATGCGTTCCTCCACCAGGTGGATGGCGAGTTCGTCCGTTTCGATCCAGTGCAGGTGGCGAACTTCCACATCAATTTTAACTTCGCCCAGCATCAGCGGCTGCCAGCCTTGCATGACCTGTTGAGAGCCAATCCGAGCTGGCGCCATCGGAATCAGGCACGTGACGTCGTCCGAATCCTCCCAGATCGACATCATTGCCTCGAGACTACTTTCGTCGAGTGCGTCGTAAAAGGCGTCTTCCGCGTCTTGCGGGGTTTCGAAGTCTGCGCTCATGGACGGGAGACCTTGCTACGTTTGGAACAGGATTCTTATGGTGGCACTCCCCGGGTGCCTGTTCAAGCTTAATCTGGAGCTTCCTAGCACTGCTCCCAGGGTAGATCGTGGAAGCGCCAGCCACCCTGGGTACTGCGGTGATGGTTCTCGTCCAGGTCTCCCTCGAATCCCTCGCCCACATGGAAAACCCGGTTAAAACCGGCTTCCATCAGGACATGGCCCGCCTGCAGCGAACGCTTGCCGCTACGGCAGATAAGGATAACAGGCGCACAGCCGTCATCCTCGGTGCATATCGCGCCACCCAACAGGAGTTTTCGGATGTCGGTTACAAAGTCAGGGTTAACCGTCCAGTCCGGCTCATCAATCCAGGGGACATGCACGGCGCCCTTGGGATGGCCCACAAAAAGAAACTCCATGCTGGAGCGGATATCCACCAGAATGGCCCGCGGATCATCCCCTATCAGCTGCCAGGTCTGCTGCGGGGTGAGGTCTTTTGGTGCGTTTTCCGACATATTTCATTCCTCGTCTTGTGAGTTTGTGTTAGGAGGTCCCCGGTAAACCTATTTATAGCTCAGCGCGACTCAGATGCAACGGGCGGAATTAAAGTGTTACCGGTGCCAGCCGTTATCTATGACACAGGACACTACGGGACAGGTTGGCCGGGTAGCGACGATGAAATGCGAGCAGATGTGGTTGTATCTTGGGATATTTTGCCTGATTCTGGGATTAGCGACTCCGGTAATGGGCGAAAGTGAAGAGACAGGCCCGGAAAAAGCGGACGTTCGAATCCTGATCGATATATCGGGCAGCATGAAAGAGAACGATCCCCGCAATCTTCGCCGTTCGGCGCTGCGTTTATTGGTAGGGATACTTCCGGACAACACGCGGGCTGGCGTCTGGACCTTCGGTCAATACGTCAACATGGAAATACCCCTGGGAACGGTCGATAAGGCATGGAAAAAGCGAGCCAGAGTCGGCGCCGGTCGCATCCACTCCCGGGGACTGTTTACCAACATCGAGGCAGTCTTGAAGCGGGCGAACGAGGATTGGGGCGGCGTGTCCCGGGATTATCGCCGGCATCTGGTTCTGCTCACCGATGGCATGGTGGATATTTCCAAAGACCCCGCCGAGAATACCGCTTCAAGGCGGCGCATTCTCGATCAGGTGGTTCCTCGGTTGAAGGGCTTGGGTGCCAAACTGCACACCATCGCGCTATCTAAGCGTGCCGACCAGAAACTCATGCGTCAACTCGCGGAGGCGACCGGCGGATGGTACGAGCAGGTCGACAGCGCAGAACGCCTGCAACGCGTTTTCCTGCGCATTTTCGAGAAAGTGGGAAAACCCGACACCCTGCCTTTGAAGGATAATCGCTTTACCGTGGACGAGAGCGTTCGCGAGCTGACGCTGCTGGTATTTCAGCCGGAGCCTGCGCAACCCACCCGTATTCAAACCCCCGGCGGTGAAACCTTTGACGCCGAGACTGCTCCCGAGTCGGTGACCTGGCACCGCGACGAGGGCTATGACCTTCTGACTATCGTACGCCCGGAATCGGGTACCTGGCTGGTTCAGGCAAAGGAAGATCCGGACAATCGGGTGATGGTGGTGACAGATTTGCGGATGAAGGTATCCGACCTGCCTAATCGGGCAGTGCTTGGTCAGAAGATACCGGTGATCGCCAGTTTTGCCGATCACGGGCGCCATATCGAACGAAGGGAATTCCTGGGAGTGCTGCGGGTGAATTCCGAGCAGCGCACGGAGCAAACGATGACTGAGCCCCAGCCCTTGTTCGATGACGGACATGCGCCGGATCAGACAGCCGGCGACGGCTATTTCACTCAAACGATTGGTGAATCCTTCCAGTCTGGCGTCTCTGAATTCGTCGTGACCACCCGGGGCAAGACCTTCATGCGTGAACGGCGTCAGACTCTGGAGATTGTCTCCCCTGTGGTCCTGGACGTGACGGCAAAACCTGGTGATCCCATCGCCGAGGTTTCCCTCCGGCCGGTGGCCGGGGCGATCGATCCCGCCACTGTCAGGTCGACCGCGGAGCTTACGGGTTCGGATGGACAAAGCCGGTCGGTGGATCTACAGAAGGGGGAAGACGATATCTGGAGGGCAAGGCTGGACCTCGGAAGCCTGGAAGGGAACTTGAGCCTGCGCGTAGCCCTGACCGGTTCTACGCCTGAAGGGCAAGAACTCGACCTCACGCTGGACCCGATTACACTTCAGGGTCAGGCGCAGTACGCCGGGGAGGAACCGGAGCCTCCCGCGGAGGTGCCGGCCGCAGCACCGGATGTGCAGGCGCAAAGCGAAACGGTGGTTGAGGAAACGACGGAGAATGGCTGGATGTTCCAGGCCATCGTATTCGGAACGGGAAACCTGTTGCTGACCCTGTTCGGCGGGGCGGTATTCTGGTTTGTACGTCGCAGGCAAGCCGGCGACGACATCCAGTTGTTGGAGGATGGCGAGGTGGCGGTATGATCGAGGTAAGCTATCTTTCTTTGTTGGTCGCGGGTGAACTGCTGGTGGTACTGAGCCTGGCGTGTGGGATATCGCTGTTCAGGAGCATACGTAATAAAAGACAGGACTACCAAGCCGCTCGGAAGTTGGTTGCAGCCATAAAACAGGACGAGGACCGACACACGACGTTCGTCCACAAATTGCTCGAATCGGGTTATAAGTACGAGGGTGCGGAACTGGAGCAGACCGTAAGGAATCTCATCAGAGCGCAAAAGATGTTCTACCAGACGCTGATCAATACCTATCTGAAGCGTGATGCGGAAACCTTTGGACACCTGAATATTACGTTGGAGGCGCTGACGAATATCTACGAGCAATTGAAGGTACCGGCAGTCAGCGGTGCGTCAGGTGGCGGCGTTGGCTCCGGCAACGACGTGGATCTGGAGTATCTCCGGGACAAGAACCAACGCCTATCCGAAGAGTTAAGCGAGACCATGGACACCATGGGTCGGATGTTGAGCGAGTACTCCACCATCTTGGAAGACAAGCCAGACGAAGCCGGTGAAGAGAAAAGCCTCACGAACATCACCGACGCAAACGGGCAAGACGCTTTGAACAACGGGGACGAAACCGATCTGGCAGAACTGGAGATACCCCCGCAGCCGGAACCAGAAGCTACCGATCCGAAGGTTCAGAGTCTCGACAACGACATGCAAGCAGACCCTTTCGAGATGACAGAGGATGCGGTGGATGGGTTGCTCGAGGATTTGGCAAAAGAGGTTGAAAATGACGTCGAATTGCCGGTGGAGGAACCTGGGACAAAAGATTCAGGAGAGGTCGACGAAGCGGATGACCCAGATGCGACTCAGGTTGGTGGCCAGCAGGATTTGTCAGTCGCCTTTGGCGACCTGGAAGAAATCGATATAGAAGCCGAAAATCTTCCACAGGCGGAAGACGGTACGGGTACGCGTCGGGGTTCGTAAGGGCTCGCGCCAAAATTAATGGTGATTAGCCCTCTGTCTCAGCTGGGTCTGGGCGGTGGGAGTAGGCCGTCGAAACACGCTGTGAATACGTCCATTAGCCGCCTTTCCCTTTGCGTGCTTCGCGTCTTTGCGAGAGTATCAACAATGTGAATTCAGATAGCTCAGTGTGCCTGGATATACCGGGGCGGAACTGACACCTGGAAATCCACTGTTGTTTTCTGGCCTTCCTGGCCATGGAACTTACCTCAACCCATACGCTTGGTCGTTTACCTGCGTCGAGCTTTACCCACCGATTTTTCTGAGGAGGCGAACTTCGATTACGTTTGCCTTGCCGTTGAGGATAGGCCTGGCGGATTGTTCACCGCCATCGCTTGTCACTGAAAATCCGCGTCTATCCGTGGTTGCATTTGCGGGCAGCCTAGAGGCCCCTGGCGTTGCAGAGGTGTGGGAAAAGGGCATGGTCCACGGTGCCGAATCCCGCCAGCATCTCAGTTCACACTGTTATTCTAAAGAAGATTAGCGCGCGATTGTGTGGTATATATTTAAAGTATACCCGGCGGTGCATAGGGAGCAGCGGCTGTCTGGCGCTGCGGTGGACCGATAAGCTGG
>JAUXGQ010000339.1 GCA_030621975.1 Gammaproteobacteria bacterium
ACAGCGTTCCGAGATACATACGGAACCGTTTAACTTCAGCCATTATTCTCTCTGTGTCCTCTGCGACCTCTGCGGTTTATCGGTGAGAAAGACGGGCTAAACCTCAGTAGAAACGCAGGCCCAAGTGACTTTCCGATCTGTGTGAATCCGTGTCCATCCGTGCTTAAATTTGTTAGCCGCTTCGAGGGCCCTGCTGATACAGAGGTGTGGCGACATAGCGTATCCGCAGCGACAGTGCGGCAAATATAGCCTGGATGCGGGTAAACGGAAGGGGCTGGTCTTTGGGACTCTTCAGCGAGTTGTCAATGGCGGCTTTACCGCTTCGATGTACGCGGAGACCACGAGTTCCTCCACGCCCCGCCCCGGTGCCCATTCCTTGATGAAATCCCGACTCTCGTCTTTCGGCTTGATGGAGACCTGCTCGAAACCCGCTGCCCGCATGTAGCCCTCGAGTTCTTCGATCTGACTGGCGCCCGCAACGCAGGCAGAGTGTAACTCCAGATCGTTGCGTATCGATTCGGGAAGCTCACAGCTTGCCACAACATCCGATATGGCCAGACGTCCGCCCGGTTTGAGCACCCGAAAGGCATCCCGGAACACCTGCGCCTTGTCCGGCGAGAGATTGATCACGCAATTGGAGATGATGACGTCGACGCTGCCATCGGCCACCGGCAGGTACTCGATCTCGCCAAGCCTGAACTCGACATTGCCGAGCGCCGCTTTTTGCGCATTCCTGCGGGCCTTACTGACCATTTGCGGGGTCATATCCACCCCGATCACACAGCCGTCCGCACCCACTTCCCGGGCCGCCAGAAAACAGTCAAAGCCACCGCCACTGCCCAGATCCATGACCACTTCACCTGGCTTGAGACGGGCGATGGCCTTTGGGTTGCCACAACCCAGACCCATGTCGGCACCCTCTGGGATAGCGGCCAGATCTTCCGCAGAATAACCGAGCCGCACCGAGAACAATTCATCGGTCTCGGGAGAGGTACCGCAACAACTGGTGGGAACCCCGCAACCGCAGCCCTTGTCATCCGCCTCGGCAACACGCGCGTAAGACTCGCGCACGTTTTGCCGTATATCGTCCGCTTGCCCGTCACTCATGATCCCACCGCCTGCTGTGGAGAGGAATGTTCCGGTAGTACGATGTTGAGCTCCAGAATCTCCTGGTTGCCGTCCTGTTCCAGGTTAACGGAAATGGCGTCCTGATCGACCTGCACATATTTGCATATCACCGCGAGCAGTTCCTTCTGCATCATGGGCAGATAGGATGGACTGTCCCGTGCGATGCGGTCATGGGCGACCAGGATCTGAAGACGTTCCTTGGCCACTGAGGCACTGCCCCGCCGTGTAGAGCGAAAATAATCCAACAACCCCATAACCTAACCCCCAAACAGACGGCCCAGCAGGCCCTTCCTTTGTACTTCCAGAAACCGATGCGGGAGTTCCTGCCCGAGGTAGCGCTCCACCACATCCGCATAGGCATCGCCCGCATCGCTCTTCTCATCCAGAATCACCGGCTTGCCCGCATTCGACGCGCTAAGCACGGACCGGGATTCCGGGATCACACCCAGCAGGTGCAAGGACAGGATCTCCTGCACGTCGTCCACATGCAGCATCTCGCCCTGTTTGACCCGTTGGGGGCAGTAACGGGTAAGCAGCAGATATTCCTTGATTGGCTCCTGGTTGTTCTCCGCCCGCCGTGACTTGCTGGCCAGAATGCCCAGCATCCGGTCCGAATCCCGCACGGAAGAAACCTCGGGGTTGGTCACCACTATGGCATCGTCCGCAAAGTACATAGCCATCTTGGCGCCGTGCTCGATGCCGGCCGGTGAATCACAGACGATGTAATCAAAGGACTCGCTCAGCTCATCCAGCACCTTGCCCACGCCTTTCCTGGTGAGCGCCTCTTTGTCCTTTGTCTGGGAGGTGGGGAGAATGTAAAGGTCATTACAGCGCTTGTCTCGAATCATCGCCTGATTGATGTTAGCCTCGCCGTTGATCACATTGATAAAGTCGTAAACAACCCGGCGTTCACACCCCATGATCAGGTCTATGTTGCGCAGACCCACGTCGAAATCGATTACAACCGTCCGATGACCTCTTTGCGCCAGGCCCATGGCCACGGCGGCGCTGGTAGTTGTTTTACCGACACCGCCTTTCCCCGAAGTCACAACGATGATTCTTGTCAAAACTATTCCTCCTCAAGCCAGGAAACGCACACGCCCCTGCTCACAGTTCATCAATGATGAGTGCATCATCCTTCAAATAGATCTGCACGGGTTTCCCCCTCTTTGAATCTTCGATATGTTCACTGATCCGATAATTGCCAGCCACGGAAACGAGCTCGGCCTGCAGGTCCTGACAGAAAATGCGACACTCCCGGTTCCCTTTGACCCCCGCCAGTGCACGACCGCGCAAGGCCCCGTAGACGTGAATGTTGCCCGCCGCCAGCACTTCAGCGCCGGAACTGACCTGCGACAGGATCACCAGATCGCCGACCGGCGCATACACTCGCTGGCCGGAGCGCACGGGCCGGGTGATCATGCGGCTTCCCGCTTCCGTCCCGGCCGCCGGCGCCGTGGCGCTGACCACTACCGTCTCCTGTGTGGTTTCGGGCCTGGATGATCGCTCTGTTGTTTTGGAGCTCGAGGATCGTTCCGACTTCGGGGGTCGACCGTCGGCGAGTATCGCCAACTCCATGGCATGGGCGGCATCGTTCTGGGACCTGTTTCCGCCCCGGACACCGATGGGTATCATGCCATAACCCCGCAGCAAACCCACCAGCAGTGGAAAGTCTACCCCGGTATCTCCAGACGCGAGACTCTGCAAATCGATGATCACCGGGGTATTGCGGAAGAAATCCGGGGCCTGTTCCACCCTGTGAGCCAGTTGACCCGATACCAACTCCATGTCCGGGACCAGCAGCTTCAACAGCGGTAGCGTAAATGTGCTTCCTTTGAGCTCAAACGCACTAACCTGCGCGGACTCCTCACTTAGATTAACTGACATCCAGGATTTTCTCGGGATCGGGTGGCATCGCTTCCAGAATCGGAAAAACGGGAAATTCGGCCTCTTGCATCAATGAGAACCGCGGCTTCGGCGTATTTAACCCTGAGTTACTACGCGAATCAAGGGAGGTTCGTCACAAGAACGATATTCTTTCAGGCGTACTCGTCGATGCCCAGGACTGTACTCACGTACTCCCGCTCCTCAGATCGCTCCAGAGCCGTGTAGGCGTGAATAGCCTGGTAGGCTCGGTGGGAGGGAAAGTCGTCCGCACGAGGGACGCCGCGTCCAGCGGTGACCGGGGTCTGGAATCGCTCAACCGTACCCGCGGAATTCCATATGGGATTTCGCGCAGCCCGATCCTGGCGCGCAGGCAATTCGCCGCGGATCTCCGCTACCGGTTTCAAAGCCCGCCCGATCGGAGCGTTGGTTCTGAAATGCGTTACGGCGCCGGATATATCCATTCTATTGTGTATCACCAAGACACGATCCATAAACGTGCTCTAAGCGTCCAGAGATCACCCCGATATCGTACCGGGGTACCCATTCCACGCGAGCCCGATCTGCCTGAAGCCTCCAAAATACCGCAAATAAGGTCTTCTTGCCACCCTGTTCCGGTTCAAGCACACTACGAAATAGCTTGCTCAGCTCGAATCGCGCCTGTTTTGAGTAACGAAATACGTAATAAGTTCCCAACCAGCCTGGATTTCTCGTTTTTCCCACGGAGATTTCAATGCGTCAGCTGAAAAACCTAATCGCCCTGACCCTGCTCGGCCTGATTC
>JAUXGQ010000484.1 GCA_030621975.1 Gammaproteobacteria bacterium
ACCCGATCGAGGTGGATGGCGATACCCTGATGATCGGTGCGGTTTCCATGGGTAATCCCCACGCCGTGCTCAGGGTGGAGTCGGTGGCTGGGGCACCCGTGGCGGCGCTTGGCCCCAGAATCGAGCGCCACGAACGCTTTCCGGAGCGGGCGAACGCAGGCTTCATGGAGATCCGGGACCGGGGGCACATTAAGCTACGGGTCTACGAGCGGGGTGCCGGCGAGACCCTGGCCTGCGGCACCGGTGCCTGTGCCGCCGTGGTAGCGGGACAGCTCCAGGGGCTGCTCGACGAGCAGGTCGTCGTGAGTCTTGCGGGGGGCGATCTTGTGATAAAGTGGCAGGGGGAAAACGAACCCGTGTGGATGAGTGGTCCGGCCACTCATGTCTACGAGGGAAGGATCGAACTATGAACACGAAGATCACAGAGCAAACCAACGACGCCCTGGAGCTGGATCAGACGGTTGCCGCGTATCTCGCCGGGAATCCGGATTTCTTTGAGCGCCACGTCGAACTGCTGACCGAACTGCGAGTTCCCCATGCGAGCGGATCCGCGGTTTCGCTGATCGAATATCAGGTCAATACGCTGCGCAAGCAGGTCAGGCAGTACAGGAACCAGCTCGAAGGATTGATAGCCGTTGCCAGGGACAACGACGCACTCAACGGGCGCCTGCATCGTCTGACCCTGGCGCTGATCGACGCCGCGACCTTCGACGAACTGCTGAACACCTTGCAGGATGAACTGCATGACGAGTTTCAGGCGGACGCCGTGGAATTGCGCCTGTTTTCAAGCGACGACGTCATGCGGCAACTCGAATCTGCGGATCACCTGGAGGCTGAAAAATCCGCGCTCTCGGCATTCCGGGATTTCTTCGATAAAGGACAGCCCGTATGTGGTCATCTGCAGCGCCCCCAGTTGGAATACCTGTTTGGTCCCCAGGCGGAAGATACCCGATCGGCGGCGCTGATCCCGTTGCGGGCGGAAGGGGTGATGGGCATGCTCGCCATCGGCAGCCGCAATGCGGAGCGTTTTCATCCGACCAAGGGGACGGAATTCCTGGTCCGCCTGGGTGAGGTGGTCAGTCGTACCCTGGAGGTGGTCTCGGTACCGGGTGTATGATAGCCGCGCAGGGCTGGCTGGACGCCTTTCTCGATCACCTGCGCCATGAACGCCGGCTGTCATCCCACACCCTGGAGAATTATGCCCGGGATCTGGGACGCATACAGGCATGGTGTGATACCAAGGCGATCCCGGCGTGGAACGGGCTGGACCAGCAGCATATCAGGGATTATGCAGCCTGGCGCCACCGCCGCGGTATCTCCGGGAAAACGATCCAACGCGAGCTCTCGGCGCTGCGCAGTCTTTTTCGCTACCTGTTGCGCGAGGGCGCCACCGAGACCGATCCGGCCCAGGGCGTGCGGGCGCCCAAGACGCAACGCAGGCTTCCGGCGACCCTGGACGCCGACCAGATCAACCGCCTGCTGGAGGGCGGAGATACCCAGCCACTGGAGGTGCGTGACAAGGCCATAGTCGAGCTTTTCTATTCTTCCGGGCTGCGACTGGCGGAGCTGGTCTCGATCGACCTCATTGACATCGATCTCGACGACGCCACCCTGGAGGTCACGGGCAAGGGGGCAAAGACCCGTCGTGTACCGGTCGGTCGCCAGGCCCGCAAAGCCATTGGCAAGTGGCTGCAGGCACGCGCCCAAATCGCCGCTGCGGACGAACGGGCGTTGTTCGTGAGCCAGCGGGGCGTCCGCCTCAAGCCCCGCAGCGTACAGCAGCGTCTACACCACTGGGCCATCAGGCAGGGCGCCACCCGCAACGTACACCCCCACCTGCTGCGGCACTCCTTTGCCAGTCATCTGTTGGAATCCTCCGGTGACCTGCGCGCCGTCCAGGAATTGCTGGGCCATGCCGACATCAGCACCACCCAGATCTATACCCACCTGGACTTTCAGCACCTGGCGGAGGTCTACGACAACGCCCACCCCCGGGCGCATCGCAAGAAAAAACCACACTCCGATTAGCGCGCGCGATCCAAAATCTGTTTCCCCATCCGTAGGAGCCCGCTTGCGGGCGAACGCGCACCGACTATGTTCGCCGGCAAGCCGGCTCCTACGCTCCGCGGTCGCCCGATCTGATCAAGCACGTAGGATCTGGTGAGCCTGCGAACCGCATCGATCAGCTGGCCCAATCTGTTCCCGGATCGTGCACGTGGAAGCGGTCGAAGTCCGGTCCGGATTCGATCAGTCGTATCGCAGTGACCAGCGGGGCGGGGTCGGCTTCTTCGATCAGAAATTCCCGTCCTTCCTGGTACAGGCCGTGCGCTACCAGCAGCGAGCCGAGTTGATCCGCGCCTTCGTGGATGAACAGGCCGGACTGAAAACCGGTTTCTTTTGAATCTGCGCTCATGGGGCGGAAAGCGACCGCCTTGACGCGGCCCCGTATGAACTGGATGCCAAGCTCCAGGGTGTCGTCATCGATGCGCAGGCAGCGCCGTATGATACCCGCTTCCAGAACGGGTTTCCTGAGGTCTGTTTCGTCCTGCATGAGGACCAACTGACCCACCTGAGGCTGCGGATCGCAGGGCAGCCCCAGCCGCAGCGCAATCCCACTTTCGCTGGCGTTGAGTCGATGGCAGCGCAGACCTTGAGCATCCCGGCCGCCCTGCGATGTCTCCTCACGGGACGACAGACCGTCGGCTTGGCCCCGGCTGCTCAGAAAGCGGTGGATGCCGTGGAGTCCACTCACTAACGCTACGCAGCCAAATGCGTCCTGCCTGGGGCTGCCCCGTTCCTGGCGAACGTGCCAGGACTTGAGCATGCGGCTCAAGATCTG
>JAUXGQ010000498.1 GCA_030621975.1 Gammaproteobacteria bacterium
CTTGCAACCACAGGAGAGTCGTACATGAGAAAGTTGATAATCACCCTCGGCCTGGCCGGCCTTTGCACCCTGCCCCTGACAGGTTTCGGCGCGGCCTATAAGGAGTCCGGCGTCAGCAACGGCGGCACCGTCACCGGCAAGGTCACCTTCAGCGGCAAGGACCCGGCCCCCAAGGTCTACAACATCACCAAGGACAACAAGGTCTGTGGCACCGGCACCCGAAAGATCGATTATGTGCGCGTAAACAACGGCGCCTTGACCGACGCGGTGGTCTATCTGCACAAGGTCAAGGAAGGCAAGCCGTTCCCGGCGGAGCTGTCGGCAAGCAAGATCGACCAGAAGGGCTGCGAGTTCAAACCGTTCCTGCAGGCCATGAAGAACAGCACCAAGATCGCCGCCATCAGCCGGGATCCCATTCTGCACAACATCCATACCTATGAGATCATCGGGCGCACCAAGAAAACGGTATTCAATGTCAGCCAGCCCGAACCCAGCACGGTAAAGAAGACGGTCAAGCTGAAGCGCGGCACCGCCATGAAGGTGGAATGCGATGCGCATGACTTCATGCACGGCTTCGTGTTCGTAGCCAAGAACCCCTACTTCGCGGTAGTGGGCGAAGACGGCAGCTACAGCATCGACAACGTGCCCCCGGGTAAGTACACCATCAAGGCCTGGCACGGCACCCTGAAGGACCAGAAGGCCAAGGTAGAAGTACCCGCGGGCGGCAGCGCGACGGTGGACTTCCAGTTCAAGGGCAAATAGATGCCGGACAGGACGCGTACAGCGATGCGGGAACCACGGCGCCGGTTCACCCTGTTCGACTATCTGGTGATCACAGGTGGCGTGATCAATCTGACCGTGGTGAGTTATATCGTCGGCTACTGGTTTTTGCAATCGCCATGAATCAACAAGCCCGCCCCCGATCCGCACAGACCCAGCCCCTGCCCGGCTACGCATCCATCCTGCTGGCCGTGGACTCCTCCGACCACTCGAACCGGGGAATCGCCGAGGCGGTGGGCCTCGGCGCCATCTGGGACAGCCGTCTGAGCGCGGCCCATGTGTACGCGGCCCGGATGCATGACATGCGGTTCCGCCAGATGGAGGGTGGACTGCCGGAACAGTTCCGGGAGGAGCAGGAGCTGGAACGTCAGCGCGACGTACACGACGATCTGATTACCCGCGGACTGTCCATCATCACCGATTCCTATCTGGACCAGGTGGCGGAACAAAGCGAGCGCCAGGGTATCGATGTGCAAAGACGCTCCCTGGAAGGCAAGAATTACCGTGAACTGGCAGGCGAGGCCAACAGCGGTGACTACGACCTGCTGGTGATGGGGGCCCTGGGCCTGGGCGCAGTGGCAGGCAACCGCCTGGGCACCGTGTGTCAACGGGTGACAAGGCGCAGCCAGATAGACACCCTGGTCATTAAGGAACCCGATCGCTCCATCGGCGAGGGGCCTCTCGCAGTGGCGGTGGACGGATCCGCGAAGTCCTTCGGCGGCCTGCTCACCGCCCTCGCCCTGGGCAAGGCCTGGGGGGTACCGGTCAAGGTGATATCCGCATTCGATCCCTATTACCACTACGTCGCCTTCAACCGCATCGCCGGCGTGCTTTCCGAAGAGGCCGGCAAGGTCTTCCGGTTCCAGGATCAGGAACAACTGCACGAGCAGATCATAGACTCGGGGCTTGCCAGGATCTATCAAGGACATCTCACCGTCGCCGCGGGCATCGCCGAGGATCATGGCGTGGAGGTCGAAACTCATCTGCTCGACGGCAAGCCCCATGACGTGATCCGCCGCTATCTGAATGAGCTCAAGCCATCCCTGCTGATCCTGGGCAAGGTCGGCATCCATGCGGACCCCGAGCTGGACATCGGGGGCAACGCGGAGGCGCTGCTGCGCGATGCCGACTGCGCGGTACTGCTCAGCCAGCGTGAACACCATCCGGAGGTGGACCGCCTGGCCGAGATCACCACCTCCTGGACCCGCGAGGCGGAGGCCCGCATGGAGCGGGTTCCCGACTTCGTGCGCAACATGGCGCGCATGGCCATCCTCCGCTACGCCCAGGAACGGGGACACACGGTCATCACGGAGGGCATAGTCCAGGAGGCCACGGCGCAACTCATGCCCGGTTATGCGCAAGGGGCCATGCAGGAGCTTGTGGGCGCCTATGACAGGGGCGAGCTGAAACCCAAACCCCCGGGTCTGGAGACCCTGCGCTGGAGCGAAGAGGCGAAGGCCCTGCTGTTGACGGTGAAGGATCTGAGCCTGCGCGGGAATCTGAGCATGCGGGCGGAAAAGAAGGCGCGCACCGATGCCGCGCAAAGAGTCGAGGCAGGGCACCTGCGGGCCTTTCTGGATCCGGACGCCCCTTCCGCCGCCGGGACCGACGCAGACCGGGCCACGGCTGCCGGCGACGTTACCACCTCCCCTGCGTTGCACTGGCAGGCCGCCGCACTCGCCCGCCTGATGCGGGTACCCGAGGGTTTCATGCGCGACTCATCCCGGCAACGGATCGAACAGCAGGCCCGGGACCAGGGATGCGCCGAGATCACCCTGGAGATCGCGGAACAGGCGCTCGCGCAGGCGCGCGAGGCCATGTCGGCCGCACAGATGCCCCCCGCCGGCGCGCAGAGCGCTTGTCCATTCCTGCAATCCGGTGGCTCCGTAACGGCTGTGCCGGATGACGACCAGCGACCGGATTGGACCCCGGCGGCCCGGGCGATGCTGTCGCAGGTGCCAGTGGGTTTCTGCCGGGATATGACGGTCAAGGCC
>JAUXGQ010000473.1 GCA_030621975.1 Gammaproteobacteria bacterium
AGACCCAGACACCCGATCACCGGCCGCTTGAAGCGCTCCGCGCTCGCCCGTACCTTCTCGATGACCCAGCCCGGCTTGCCGTCGTTGACCTCGCGCGCCGTGCGAATCAGCGGCGCCCGCTCCCGCGCCCGCGCCACGATGAACCAGGGATCGACGGCGATACAGTGCCCCCCTACCCCGGGCCCCGGCTGCAGGATGTTGACCCGCGGGTGGCGGTTGGCCAGCTCGATCAGCTCCCACACGTTGATGCCCTCCGGGTCGCACACCAGCGACAGCTCGTTGGCAAAGGCGATGTTGACGTCCCGAAAGGCGTTTTCCGTCAGCTTGGCCATCTCGGCCGTGCGCGCGTCCGTGGCCAGCACCTCGCCGCGTACGAAGCTCCTGTAGAAGGCCACCGCCTCGTCCGTGGAGCGCCCGTTGATGCCCCCCACAATACGGTCGTTCTCCACCAGTTCGGTCAGGATCCGACCCGGCAGCACCCGCTCCGGACAGTGCGCCACGAACACCTCCTCGCCCACCTTGTGGCCCTGCTCGCGCAGGATGCGGGCCACCACCTCATCGGTGGTGCCCACCGGGCTGGTCGACTCCAGGATCACCAGGTTGCCCGCCTTCACATAGGGGGCGATCAGGCGCACCGCCGCTTCCACGTAGGAGAGGTCCGGCTGGTGATCCCCTTTGAACGGGGTCGGCACCGCCAGGATGAACACGTCCGCCGCCTCCGGCTCCAGGCCGGCGCGCAGGTTGCCCGAACCGACCGCCGATTTGACCAGAATGTCCAGATCGGGCTCCACGATGTGGATGCGACCCCGATTGATGGTCTCCACGATCTCGGGACTCACGTCCACCCCGTGTACACGGTAACCCTTGGTGCCCAGCAGCGAGGCCGTCGGCAGGCCAATGTAGCCCAGACCAATGACACAGATGGATTGTTGGTTGTTATTCATGTGGATTTTCCTGTCAACGCAAGCGCGAGCGGGGCAATCCCATTCTCGCATACAGCCGTCCGAAATTACTTCGGCACGCACTGTGGATTTCTTTATCTCGGTCGGTGGAAAGCGAGGTCGTCGGCTACCGGGAACCGGCCTGGTTTTCGATGGCGATTATCGCAGAAAAACGGTTGCCGGATGTGGTCAAAGAGGGGCGACTCCCATTTCCCAACGAGGCGGCACACAAACACAGCGAGGCTGGGGCTTGCCCCGGCTCTTTGTTTCGCGGGCCAGTACGCAGCAAAGCGGGGGCAAGCCCCAGCCTACATTAGCCGGACGACGCCAGGACCGTGATCCCTGGGGAGAAATGGGGGGTCGAAACGCCCCGGCGGCTGAACTGAGCCACCGGGGCTTGGGGGGTCACCAATCTGGGATGGAGTAAAGATTACTCAGGTACATCCCTGTCCTCAACGATCCTCCCTGACCAGTCCCCTCGGTGACGGATAAAAGTATGGTGATATGGATCGCAAAAGTCTATTAGGGCCATCCTGTAATTCCTGTAGGGTTTTTCCGGAAACAAGGGTTCCAGACTACTTTAACCAGGGTACCTGCTCCACCCCGCTGATGCGGGCGAAGGTGCTGGCCATGCTGGCTCCGAGGCGGTCCGCAAAGCGTGTCCACAGATCCTTTTCCGGGGTGAAATTCACGATGTCCTCCGCACCAATGAGCTCCCGGGCAACATAACTGCTGCTGCCCAGACCGTCCACCAATCCCAGTTCCACGCTTTGCTCGCCGCTCCAGAACAGACCCGAAAGGGTCTTGTCGTCTTCCTTCAGACGGTCGCCCCGCCCTTCACGCACCACCTTGACGAACTGCTGGAACAACTGGTCGAGTATGTTCTGCACATGCGCCCTGTCTTCTTCCTGTACGGGAGAGAACGGATCCATGATCCCCTTGTGCTCTCCGGCCGTAAGCAGCCTGCGTTCTATGCCGAGTTCTTCCAGGGTATCCACAAAGCCGAAACCGTTCATCATGACGCCGATGGATCCCACCAGGCTGCCCTTGTCCGCATAGATCTCGTCGGCGGCCACCGCGATGTAATAGCCACCGGACGCGCACACATCGACGATGACGGCGTACACGGGGATATCCGGGTACTTTTCTTTCAAGCGCCGGACCTCGTCGTTGATGTAACCGGCCTGTACCGGGCTGCCGCCAGGGCTGTTGATGCGCAGGATCACGCCCTTGGTGTCTTCGTCCTCGAAGGCGTCGCGCAGCGCGGTAACTACGTTGTCGGCGCTGGCATCGGTCTCCGGTGCGATAACCCCCTTGATCTCGACCAGCGCCGTATGCTCGTCGGCCTTCCCTTCCTTCTGCAAAATCCCGTCGGGCCACCACAACACGAGCAGCAGGGACAGATACACGAACGTCAGCCCCTTGAAAAAGATGCCCCAACGCCGGGCACGGCGTGTCTCGGCAAGCGAGGCTAACGTCACCTTTTCCAACAGCTCGCGCTCCCAGCGCCCCGAGTCTTTACCGGCACCGGCCTTTTCCCGGGACAGGTCCGCTTGAGGATCCGCCATCTCAATTTCTCCTATATCTAGTTAGCATCCGGAAAATGCGATTTCCCGGCTCCTTTATTTTCAGTGGCTTGGAGCCATTGAAAAGATCGGCACATACCTGTGCCGCAGGAAGCTCTGAATTAATCAGAGTTTCCCTAATCCGGCATAGCCGGAACCCCAGAGGTAGGCTGGGGCTCGCCCCAGCTCTTTGTTTCGCGAGCCAGTGCGCAGCAAAGCTGGGGCAAGCCCCAGCCTACATTTCAGCGCCTCTTACCCAAATTTTCCTTCTACATAGTCGCTGGTTCGGGAGTCGATGACTTTGCCGGCGAACAGGTCTTCGGTGTCTCCGACCTCTACGCACTCTCCTTCCAGGAAAAAGGCTGTACGGTCGGCCAGGCGCTTGGCCTGTTGGACCAGATTGGTCACCAGGATAA
>JAUXGQ010000178.1 GCA_030621975.1 Gammaproteobacteria bacterium
AGTGGTACTTTCCCTGGATTCCGGCCTGCGCCGGAATGACGAATAAGCTGCTTAGAAAGGCATGTACGGCTTAAGTAAGTGCCATTCGCGAGAGGGGGTTTACATGTCGGCCGAATGGCCGATCAAACCGGTTTTAGTCCGTAACCCCAAGCCCACCGGCTTTAACCGGTGGAGTATTCACCGAACATGAGGGAGTGGATAACTATGCAAGTTTTCGTGCGATACCTGGGCGCGGGTTTCAAAACCCGCGTCGGTGCGATGCTTCTGATGGCGGCTGCCACCGCTTTTCCGGCCTCAACGGTCGCGGTAGAAAGCGGTGGAAGCAACTGGGCCATGGGCAGCGCGGGCTTTGGCGCCGGACTGATCCCGGAGCCCGGCTTCCATTACGCCAACCTCTTGTGGCACATGCCATTTAAAACCTCTCAGAACTTCACCTTTGGCGGGCATACGGTCTCCAGTATGGACGTCGATATCACCGCCAATTTCTTCCTGCCCGCCTACAGCGGCAAAATCGATGCATGGGACGCCCGCTACAAAGTCCTGGGTGTGTTTCCCTTCATAACGATCAATGGCAAATACCGCTCTAAAACCGCCTCCAATGAGCATGGGCATAAGTCCTTTAATCGGGGCGATCCCGGCATTGACATGGCCATCGGCTGGCATAAAGACGACTTTCTGGGCGAAAAAGGTCTGAGCCTCGATTACGCGCCCGGCCTTCTTGTTATCAGCACCTGGGGGAAGTACTCCCGGGGCGAGGTCCTCAACGCCGGCAGAAACCGCTGGACGATCCAGCCGAATTTCTCCTACACCCTGTTTCACGAACCAACGGGTATCGAACTGTCCCAGCGCATCATGTACGCCGTCAACCTCAGAAACGACAAAACCAATTACAATTCCGGTGACGAGTTCCACTTCGACTGGGCGCTGGGCAAGCGTTTCGGCGAAGGCTGGCAAGCGGGTCTGTTCGGCTTCTTCTACAGACAGACGACCGGTGACAAGGGGCGGGGCGCGACCGTGGGTAGTCTCAAAGGGAGAGGCTGGGGGCTCGGGCCCATTGTCCAGTACAGCAGTGAGATCGGGGGGGTGCCGGTGACGGGGGCGTTGCGATATCAGAAGGTCCTGCAACACAGAAACCGTACCGATGACGACTCGTTCATGTTCAATTTTATCGCGAGCTTTTAACGTCGCCGACAGGGGATCCGCAGATCCCTCGCGTTCGGGAGACGGATGGATTCACAGAATAGCGAGAATAGGGAATAGGGGTCGGACCACGACAACATTCTGATATTTGAAGGAAACAGCCTCAGAAAAGAGGTGTTTTCGCGCTTAAAGGCCCCTTTTTGAGGCCAATATGGTGGCTTTAAGGCTTGAGCATGAAGTATTCGCCTGACGGGGTAGCCGGGGGGGTGATTAACCCCCAGTCCCCACGTCACTCTTTGTGCGGGCCCGCACAGGGCGGTTTAAGGAGCAGCGCGGCCTAGCAATTAATAGTAGTAGAGGCTTACTCTACTCCACACCTCTGGGTCGCAATGAAATCAGACAGGCATAATTGTCTTGGTCCCGAAGAAAACCCAACTAAGCTGACCGCACTCCAAGTCGGAGCATTTTTATTAGGGCAATTTTGGCCCCGAAACGGGTGATCTAAGTCCTCATACAGCCCGTTTTGTTAGGCTGTTTTCTCTACGCATCAGCGTGTTGCCATGGTCCGACCCTACATACTGCATGTCGGCTGGCTTACGCACACTTTGGCAAGAGCAGCGATTGATGAAAGGCACTGCATTCTACAGATCCCTGACCGGACGCATGCTCCTGTTCGCCATTCTGCCAATCGTGGCCGTGTTGTTGTCGATACTGGCCTATACCGCGATCAATACCTTTGCGGAAATCCGCCATAACGCGGAGAAAGAACTCGAGCGCCTCGCAGTCGAGGTGGCCAAAGACATCGAGATTGGGAACACGCGCGCGGTGCTCGCCGCGCAAACCATGGCGTTTGCACAGGAGAGCGGGCTGTTTGGGCATCGTGCCGAATCCAGCGAGCTGGCCCGTCGTGTACTGGAAGAGTTTCCCGAGTTTACCGGTGCCTACTTCGGCTACGAGCCCAATGCGGACACAGACGATGCCGCGTTTCTGGCCGGGATCGGCGATTCCCAGCTAAAGCAAAGCATGGATGCGACCGGGCGTTACATTCCCTACTGGTTTCGCGACACGCAGGATAATAGCCAATTGTTGCTGGAACCGCTGTTGGATATGGAGACCAGCCTGTATTACCAGGGTGTGCACGATCTGTTCGACCAGGCCGGCAGGGCAATGCCGATGGTCACCGAGCCCTATGTCTACGAGGGCAAGATGATCGTCGAGCAGACCTATCCGATCCTGCTGGATGGAAAGTTCGTTGGCATTGCCGGTGTGGACCGTGCACTGGATGATCTGGATGCGTCGCTGCACAGCATCAAGCAGCGCCAGTCCGTCGATCTTTTCCTGATCAGCCGCTCGGGGCGCTTTATTGCAGCGACGGCCCGGGAAGGCGTGCTCGAGACGAAGGGCATCAAGGATACAGCCTACAAGCAGTTATTCGGGGATTTTTACAGTCGACGGGGCGAGCAGTCACTGACTCTTGCGGCCGATCCGTTCACGAGCACCCAGCAGTACTATGCCTCCGCCCCGGTCCCAACCGGTGAATGGATGATCATACTCAGGCGGTCCGAACAAGACGTGTTGGGTCCCATACAGGCCGACTACTACAACACGGCATGGCTGGCAGGTGCCGGCATCCTGTTTGTGCTGATCCTGACCATGTGGTTCGCCAGCGCGACGTCACGCCGGATTCACACGGCAATGGACGCGGCGGACAAGCTGGCAGCCGGTGACCTGTCAGTACAGCTACCCACCGATGACAATCGTGACGAACTGGGCAGGATGCACCAGAGTTTCAATCACGTACTGGAATCCTACCGCCGGATAAACGACGTGGTAGGTGCGATCGCGCAAGGGGATTTCAGCCAGCGGATGGAAAAGCGCAGCGACAAGGATACGCTGGCCGATGCGGTCAACGGCATGGCAGTCCGCCGGCGCCAGGCTGAAGAGAAGATGGCCAGGGCGCAGGCACTCGCCGAGGACGCCAGCCGGTCAAAGAGTGATTTCCTCGCCAACATGAGTCACGAGATCCGCACCCCCATGAATGCCATCATCGGGCTGTCGCACCTGGCGCTGGGTACGGAGCTGAACCACCGCCAGCATGATTACCTGAGCAAGATCCACGGTTCCGCACAATCGCTGCTCGGCATCATCAACGACATCCTGGATTTTTCCAAGATCGAGGCAGACAAGCTCGACATGGAGTCCATCGATTTCGACCTGAGCGAAGTACTGGATCACCTGTCCAACATGTTGGCGGTAAAGGCGGGTGAGAAGCGACTGGAATTCATGATCGCCAGCGCACCCGATGTGCCGGCCGGACTGGTCGGTGACCCGCTGCGCCTGGGCCAGATTTTGATCAACCTGAGCAACAACGCGGTGAAGTTTACCGAGAAGGGCGCCATTACCCTTTACATCTCTGTCATCGAGGAGCAGGACAAGCAAGTGTTGCTGCGCTTTGGCGTGCAGGATACGGGTATCGGCATGACCGAAGAGCAGATGGGGCGCCTGTTCAAGGCTTTTTCCCAGGCCGATGGCTCTACCACACGGAAGTATGGCGGAACGGGCCTGGGGCTGACGATTTCCAAGCGCCTGGCGGAAATGATGGGAGGCGAAATCGGAGTGGAATCGGTGCCGGGCGAGGGCTCGACCTTCTGGTTTACCGCCCGTTTCGAACTCGCCGAATCCATTCCGCGCAAGCACGAGCTGGTTGTGGATCCGGATCTTGAAGGTCTGCGGGTGCTGGTGGTCGATGACAATCCCACCTCGCGGGAAATCCTCCATCAACAGACCTACGCTTTCGGCTTCCGCACCGGAGAGGCGGCGTCCGGCGGCGAAGCGCTGGACGAACTGAAAAATGCGGGGGACAACCCCTACCAGCTGGTGTTGATGGACTGGAACATGCCGGGCATTGATGGCCTGGAAACCGCCCGGCGTATCAAGGCGGAAAGCGGACTGGATCCCGTACCGCACATTATCATGGTCTCCGCCTACGGCCGGGAGGCGCTGTTGCGTCAGTCAGAAGAACTGGGGCTGGATGGCTACCTGGTCAAACCGGTGACCGATTCCTCGTTGCTCGATGCAGTCATGAAGGCCTTTGGCAAGGAACAGGGCGGCCGCGCCCAAACCCGGCACGGCACACCGGAGTTGCCCGGGCATGTCATCGGCGCGCACCTGTTGCTGGTGGAGGACAACGAAATCAACCAGCAGGTTGCGCAGGAAATCCTGGAAGGCGCCGGCGTCGATGTAACGATTGCCAACCATGGGCAGGAAGCGCTCGAAATTCTCGGGAACCAGCGCTTCGACGGTATCCTGATGGACATGCAGATGCCGGTGATGGACGGTCTGACGGCGACTGCCGAAATTCGCAAACAGCAGACCTATAAAGACCTGCCGATTATCGCCATGACGGCAAACGCCATGGCCAGTGACCGCGAACGCTGTCTGCAGGCGGGCATGAATGACCACATTGCCAAACCCATCGACGTGAATGAGTTGTTCGGGACGCTGGGCCAGTGGATCGACGTTCCGGAGGAACGCCGTAACGCAGGAGCGGGCTTGCCCGCGAATGGCTTGGTGTCGAACTCTTTCGCGGGCAAGCCCGCTCCTACGGGAGACATTCCGAAGCTTGAAGGCATCGATACGGAAACAGGACTGTCGCGGGTCGCCGGTAATAAGAAGCTCTACCTCAGCATCCTCAACAAGTTCCGTGATAGCCAGGCGGATGCGCCGGAGCAGATCGAAAAGGCCCTGGAGGACGGCGACAGGGCGACCGCCGAACGTCTGGCGCACACGCTCAAGGGCGTTACCGGCAATGTCGGGGCCGATGCACTGCAGGAGGCTGCCCGGGCACTGGAAATGGCGATCAAATCAGGCCAGGACGATGTCTCTGCCGAGATTGATGAGGTACGCCTGGCATTGTCACCCGTGCTGTCCACTCTTGCTGTCCTGGATGCCCGGGAAGATCATCGCGATAAGGCAACGGGCACCCTGGACATGGCGCAGGTTCGTCCGCTGCTGGAGGGGCTCCGCGACTTGCTTGCAGATGATGACGCTGAAGCCGCTGATGTGCTGGATACACTGCAGGGCCAACTCTCTGGCCACGG
>JAUXGQ010000374.1 GCA_030621975.1 Gammaproteobacteria bacterium
AAAGATTCTTTAACCCAGAATATCCTTTATCAGTTGTTTGGCCACTTGCCGACGCGGTTCACCGATTCCGGTGGTCAATGGAATCGCCTTGAGCATAGAAGAATAAAAGCCCATATTTCTAAAGTCTACGCTATTGACCAGCCGTTCGCCTAGCTTTTCGCGGTCAAAACCCGGTCCAGCCCCAGTCTCCAGTCTCCAGTCGAAGTAAATCCCCTCAGAAGTAAGGCGTTGGAGACCGGAGATGGCGGACAATCTGTTGAGGAACTCCCGTGTTTGCACGAATGGCCGGTTTGGGTCGCTATGTAGAGTTCTACATAGCGTCATTCGAAAGACAACGGGAGGTTTTCCTGACCTTGGGCACCCAGCTCTGGGACTGGTGCAGGGATCTGGCATCCATTCGCTGAGTAAGACCCACTCTCTTGTTCATCACCCGCGTTCGGTATATCGGCTGTCCTGGCCGATCGGCATGCTTTCTTTTTTCCCGATTAGGACTTTAATTCGTAAGCGAAGCGAACCGTTCGGTGGGTTTTTCATGCCCTCCGAAAACGTCCGCACGGCACCTCTAAAACTCCCCTAATCCTCTGATTCTTCTGTAAACGGTGTTTTCCCTTGTCGCCGCTGCAAGGCGGCGCGGGCGATGAGGTGTGCGCTTACCGGGGCGGTCAGGAAAAGAAACAGGCTGACCAGCACTTCGTGCAGGCTCAAACCCTGCCGCGCGGAGAAATACAGGACCGATCCGAGAAGAATGCTGCCAACCCCCAGGGTGGTTGCCTTGGTTGGCCCATGCAGACGGGTGAAGATGTCCGGCAGGCGTACCAGCCCGATGGATCCGACCAGTACAAAGCCCGCGCCGAGCAAAAGCAGGAAGGCCGTGAGCAGGTCCAAAAGAACCATGATCATTCGATGATGTCTCCTCGCAGCAGGAATTTAGCCAGTGCCATGGTGCTCACAAAACCGAGCAGGGCAATGAGCAACGCGGCCTCGAAGAAGTCCGATCGACCGATTTGGACGCCGTAGAGCACGATCAACGCCGCCGCGTTGATATACAGGGTATCCAGGGCGATGATGCGGTCCGTGGCGTCGGGTCCCCGCAACAGCCGCCAGGCATTCAAGAGCAGCGAAATGCCGACCAGCGTCATTGCCGCCAGCACGACCATGTTCAGCATGCGAATATCTCCTTGATGGGGGCCTCGTAGCGGGTCTTGATCTGGCGTACGAGCGCCTCCGGGTCATCTTCGCTGAGCGCGTGCACCAGCAGGAACCGACGCTCGGCATCGACGTCCGCCGTTACGCTGCCGGGCGTCAGCGAGATCACGCTCGCGAGTACAGTCACCGCAAAATCCGGCTGCACATCCAACGGGACACGCACGAAAACAGGCCGGATGGCGGCGCTCGGTCCGAGCACGACCTTTGCTACCGCGAAGTTAGCCACAACGATATCCCAAAGCACCCGCCCGGCAAAGCGCAAGACGAGCGCCGGACGGGCGAGGACCACGGGTTCAGGCCAGAAGCGCCGGGTAAAGCGTGGAATCAGGAACCCCAACAGAGCGCCCAGCAACAGATGGCCGGGGGCGGCGCTGTTGTTCAGCAGAAGCCAGACCAGCATCAGCAGCAGGCTCAGCAGGGGGTGCGGGAGCCAACTCGATCGTCGGAACATCAGGAACCCTCCCTCGTGCGCCGGGTCGACACCACGCCCAGGTTCGCCATAACGGCATCCACGTAGGCGGCGGGATCCGCGAGCTGCGCGGCGGTCGCCCGGGTAAAGGCGGTTGCCGTCCCCGCGCCTGCCATGAGTGCGACGGCGCCGGACAGCAGCAGCGCCGCGGCGACAGCTTGCAGCCCCGTCGTGCGAACCCCGAGCGCCGGCGCGTCACCGGTGCGCCAGAAGAGCGCGCTTCCCGCGCGGCTGAGAGCGACGATCACCAGCAACCCGCTCACCAGCACCACCGAAAAGACCCAGGCAGCGGCCGGGTGGCTCAAGGCGCTCTGCAGGACATACAACTTGGCGGCAAAGCCTGCCAGGGGGGGCAGGCCGGCGATGCCCACAGCCCCCACGAAGAACAGGGTGCCGAGCAACAGGGGCCGGGCGACGCGTTGGGCCTTGTCCAACATCCCCTGCACCGCCCCGCGCTCGCGACCGATGAGATCGGCGAGGAGAAACAGGCCTCCGGCGACCAGGGTACTGTTCAGCGTATAGTAGAGTGCGGACGACGTAGCGGCCTCCGAGTCCAGCCCGAGCGCCAGGATCAGAGTGCCGGCCGAGAGGACCACCAGGTGCGCCAGCAGTCGGGGCAGCTCGCGGCTGGCCAGCACGCCGAGGGTGGCGCCGATTATGGTCAGCAGCCCCACCGGCAGGAGCCAGGGCGTCAGCAGGGAGGCGGCCGGTCCGGCCTCGGGGCCGAAAATCAGGACCTGCATGCGCAGGATGGCATAAACACCGACCTTGGTCATGATGGCGAAGAGCGCGGCTGCCGGCGCACTCGCGGCCGCATAGGCGGGCGGCAGCCAAAAGCCAAGAGGCACCAGCGCTGCCTTGAGCGCAAACACCAGGAGCAGCAGCAGCCCGCCCGCGCGCAGCAGCCCGGCCTGCTCCGCCCCGGTGGCAGCTACCTTCACCGCCAGATCCGCCAGGTTGAGCGTACCCGTTGCGGCATAAACGGCGCCGATACCGATCAGGAAGACCGCCGAGCCGGCCAGGTTCAACACCACCAGATGCAGGGCCGCACGGACACGGGCCGCGCCGCCGCCGTGCAACTGCAAGGCATAGGACGCGATGAGGAGGATCTCGAAGAAGACGAAGAGATTGAAGAGGTCGCCGGTGAGAAAGGCGCCGTTGATACCGAGGAGCTGCATCTGGAACAGCACATGGAAGCGTGGGCCGAGACGATCGTCGCCCGTGACCGCATACAACAGGCTCCCCAAGGCGAGGCAAGCGGTCAGGGTGAGCATCAATGCGCTCAGCCGATCCGCCACCAGCACGATCCCGTAAGGCGCCGGCCAGTTACCGTCGTAGTAAACCATGAGCTCCCCGGCGGCGACGCGCACCAGCAGCAGGACCGCCACCGGCAGGAGCGCCGCCGTGGCGGCGAGTCCGATAGCACGCTCCACGCCCCTGCCCCAGCGCCCCGCCAGCAGCAGGAGGGCGCCCGCGACCAGTGGTATCAGCACCGGCATTACCACGAGATGACTCATCCGCCGTCACCTCCGTCCACGTGGTCGTCGCCCAGGTCGCGCATCGCACGCAGGGCCAGCACCACGAGAAAGGCCGTCATGCCAAAGCCGATGACGATGGCGGTGAGCACCAGGGCCTGCGGTAAGGGGTCGGGAAGCTGCGCAATACCGTGCTCCACCAGGGGAGCGCTGTCGAGTGTCAGTCCACCGCTTGCGAACAGAAAGATATTAACCGCATAGCCCAGCAGGGAAAGCCCCAGCACCACGGCAAAGGTACGGGCACGCAGCAGCAGATAGACGGCGCTCGCCGTCATTATCCCCACGAGGATCGAGACCAGGGCCTCCATCAGGTGTTTTCCTCCCGCAGGCTGAGGCGGCCGATGCCGGCGAGGATCAGCAGC
>JAUXGQ010000404.1 GCA_030621975.1 Gammaproteobacteria bacterium
ACGATGGCATGTCGATCAGGGATGCGGCTCTGGAAGGCGCGCGTGTGCGACTGCGTCCAATTCTGATGACCAGCTTCGCTTTCATTCTGGGTGTCCTGCCGCTGGCCATAGCATCCGGCTCAGGGGCCGTTGCCCGGCGCGTGATGGGTACGGGCGTTATCGGCGGCATGCTGACGGCAAGCTTCATAGCCATCTTAGTGGTGCCGGCGTCCTTCTATATGTTTGAAAAAATGGCGCATCGGAATGATCCCGTTGAGATCCCGGAGGAAAACCCACCAGCGGATCCACCGACCGACACACCCCCTACGCCAACTAAGGGAGATACAAATGCATAAGCTGTTTTTGACGTGCATATTGTTTTTATTGCTCACCGGGTGCATGACGGTCGGGCCGGACTATCAGCGGCCGGAAGTTGAAACACCGGAGACCTGGCGTTTCGAGAGTGAAGAGGCACGGGAATTAGGCGACACCTCGTGGTGGGAACGCTTCCAGGACCCCGTACTGAATGACCTGGTGGAGACGGCTCTTCAGGGGAACAAAAACCTGCGTATTGCCACGGCGCGAGTGGAGGAGTTCTTCGGCCGCTATTTTTCCACACGCGGCGATCAATATCCCTTTGCTGACGCCGGCGGCAGTGCCTACCGTCAAGGTGTTACAGAAGAAGGACCGAATCCTATTCCTCCGGGGGTAGATACAACCTACAACCAGTACGAGGCCTTCCTTGGTGGTACTTGGGAGATCGATTTCTGGGGTAAGTACCGTCGTGCTTCCGAGTCGGCACAGGCTGAACTCTTCAGTACGGAAGAGGCCCGTCGTACGGTGGTGCAGACTCTGGTCAGCGCGGTAGCGCTAACTTATATAGAAATCCGGGCGCTGGACAAGGAGCTTGAGATTACCCGGCGCACGGCTGAAACCCGCAAGGTAACATTGGACTTGTTCCAGTTGCGTTTTAACGAAGGGATCATTGCCGAGGTGGATCTGGCCCAGGCGGAGGCTGAGTACGAAGAGGCCCTCGCGCGTATCCCTTCCGTCGAGCTCTCCATTGCTAAGCTGGAACATGCCTTGAGTGTCTTTCTGGGTCAAAATCCCGGGCCAATCCCCCGGGGACTGACCATCGACAAGCTGGTTCTACCGGCAGTACCGCAAGGGATGCCATCCGACCTGCTTGAGCGTCGACCGGATATTCGGCAGGCCGAACAGCAACTCGTGGCAGCCAACGCCCAGATCGGTGTAGCCAAGTCACTCTATTTCCCCACCATATCTCTTACCGGGGCGTTTGGCGGTGTGAGTACAGATCTTTCCGATCTCTTCAGCGGCTCTGCCAAGCAATGGAATGTCGGCGCTCCTGTCACTGTGCCCATCTTCAGCGCCGGTCGCATCGGTGGTGAAGTGAAGGCCGCAGAGGCTTCCCAGAAACAGGCACTGGAGACATATCTCCTGACAGCTCAGAACGCCTTTCGCGAGGTGGCAGATGCGCTGATCGATCGTACCAAGACCGGTGAGCGTCTTGAGGCGCTTGGTCGTCAGGTCAAGGCCCTGCAGAAATATGACAGACTCGCGTGGATGCGTTACGACGAAGGGTATACCAGTTATCTGGAAGTGCTCGATGCTGAACGCAGTCTTTTCAATGTGGAACTCTCATATGTGTCCAGCCAGAACGCTCTTTTCCGTGCCACCGTCAATATTTACAAGACGATGGGTGGCAACTGGGTCAAAGCGGCAGAGAATACGGTCACGCCCCAACCTGTAATGGAGGCGGGGTTCTTCCCCTGAAGAAGAGAACGCAATCATTGACAGCTGATACTTTCTGATATAATTATTTCTCATGTTTGCCCTTATATAAGAATGGGAAAAAGAAAAGGATAATCTATTATGTCTAACGTGGAATTACTCGCCCGACGCAACGCCGCTGTGCCACGTGGGGTCGCTTCGGCGACATCGGCTTTTGCTGTCAAGGGGGAAAATGCCGAAGTCTGGGATGCTGATGGTCGGCGCTATATCGACTTTGCGGCCGGGATCGCCGTCTGCAATACCGGACACCGCCACCCAAAAGTTATGGCTGCAATTGCCAGACAATGCGACGCATTTGTGCATACCGCCTTTCAGGTTGCGCCTTACGAAATCTACATAGCTCTTGCCGAGCGCCTCAATAAACTTGCTCCCATCACTGATGCCAAGACGATCTTAATGACCACCGGTGCCGAAGCCGTTGAGAATGCGGTCAAAATTGCCCGACACTACACCAGGCGTCCGGCGGTTATCTCGTTTGTCGGAGGTTTTCATGGGCGCACCCTGCTGACTATGGGGTTGACTGGAAAAGTAGCACCTTATAAAGCCGGGTTCGGACCTTTACCAGCATCTCTCTACCATGCACCTTTCCCGATTGAGCACCACGGAATCAGCATCCAGGATAGCCTGGACGCCCTGGAGAGGCTTTTCAAGGCTGATGTTGAGCCGGAGCAGGTGGCTGCGATTATCCTCGAACCGGTTCAGGGTGAAGGTGGATTTTATAAAGCTCCTGAAGAGTTCATGCAGGCGTTGCGACAGCTCTGCAACAAGTACGGCATTCTGCTCATTTGCGATGAAGTACAAACCGGTTTCGCCCGTACCGGCAAGCTGTTTGCGACGGAACATTTCGATATTGAGCCTGATCTGATGACTGTAGCCAAGGCCCTGGCGGGCGGCTTCCCCCTTTCGGGAGTAATCGGCAAGGCTGAAATCATGGACTCTCCCGATCCCGGAGGCCTGGGCGGAACTTACGGTGGCAGCCCGCTTGGTTGCGCGGCGGCTCATGCAGTCCTTGATGTGATCGAAGAAGAACAGTTATGCGAACGCAGTAACCGGATTGGCGCACGAATGGTTGAGCGTATCCAGCAGATGAAAGAGCGTAGCGACACCGCAGCTATAGGCGATGTGCGCGGGCTTGGTGCTATGGTTGCCTTTGAGCTGGTCAAGGAGCGCGGTGGGCATATCCCAGCTCCTGACAAGAGCAAAGTGTTGACGGCAAAGGCCTTTGAGCATGGATTGTTCCTGCTCTCCTGCGGTATTTTCGGAAATACCATCCGTCTGCTGGTGCCTTTGACAATACCGGATGCGCAACTGGAGGAAGGCCTGGACATTCTTGAACTCTCGTTGACTGAGATCGCCTGATCGCGTTACGGGACTGGATTTCAAACTATTGTGGTGCTGTGTTTGATGTCTACTAGAAGGCTCTTGTGCTGTCAGGTTGCTCAATGAGTGTACTTTCT
Source organism: Gammaproteobacteria bacterium (assembly GCA_030621975.1). Taxonomy (GTDB): domain Bacteria; phylum Pseudomonadota; class Gammaproteobacteria; order Chromatiales; family Chromatiaceae; genus JAUXGQ01. The sequence continues at coordinate 3,249 of JAUXGQ010000404.1, forward strand.
ATATAAATGAACAGCTGTGATCTTATAATCACGGAGCAACGGTAGTATGGAGATCAACGTCAAGTTAGTCGGCCTCTTCCGGACGGGACGGTTCAAGCAAAGCAATCGCGATTATCCCTCCACCACAAACGTTCAGGATGTTATCGATGACCTC
>JAUXGQ010000352.1 GCA_030621975.1 Gammaproteobacteria bacterium
ATGCCGGCCGGATTTCGCGCTCGAATTCGTTAAATATGGCCAATATTCGCCTCATTCGAGCACGAAATCCGCCTCGGCCCCACGTCCGCTCGCTACGGTCCCCATTCTCGGACAGCCTCCTAGGCTTACCGGCGATTTTCGTCGCTGAGCTGGTTTTTTGAAAATATACACCTTCATATCAGGGGTGAAGCTGAGCCAGATCAGCTTATGGAGAAAATATACGAGGGGAGAACGTGTCAGGCGTGGTTTATCGGAAGGGTCTGAGAATAAGATACATCCATAAAAATTACTTATAGCCAATTCCACGGCACTTTAGTCAGTGCATTTGTCCATCCCGGAGATCGTAAGAACCGGTTAGTTGCTCCAAATCAATTTCAAATGCTCTATATGAGGTTATTAATAACTACTTAAAGATAGTTGTATTTTTTTGAAAGGTTTCAAACCATGAACAGCAGTATTTCTCTGAAGGCGGGTAATGTACGCAAACGCAGGGATCGAATCGACGCCGTTGCCGAATGGCGTGGCCGGCTGACAGGTGTCACTGCCGCCCTGCTTGCATACGAAATCCTGACCGGGCTTTCGATCTACCTCCTGCCTTTCAGCCTGTTCAACCAGTTCGGCGTGATCACCCATACGCTGGTGGGTCTGGCGATGGTTTTACCGGCAGGCTGGTTTCTGGCGCGGCACTGGTGGGTGCGGCGCAAGGGGAGACTCAGTCATTTTCAGTTGCTGGGTTATATCTCTCTCGTAGTCCTGCTGGTGTGCACGGTCAGCGGCCTTATCCTGACCTGGCAGAGTGTAATTGGCACGCGCATCGACTATATGTGGGACCAGATTCACCTGCTGACGGGGCTCGGACTCGGCCTGTTCGTCGTGATCCATCTGGTCACCGTGGTTATGCGCAAGCTGGGGCCGGGACAATCGGCACGATCCCTGCGCCGGGCGCGACATGTATTTTACGCACATACCGTCCTGGGCGGTGTTCTCTTTGCCGCTGTCTGCGGACTATGGGCGTTTGTTTATGAGGAGCCATCACTGATTCGCGGTTTTGCCGACGACTACAATTGGCGCTTTGGCGAGGATCGCCCCTTTGCCCCGAGCCTGGCCCGGCTGGATACCTCCGGGTGGTTGGACGATGTCCAGGAACAGGTGCTCGAGGTGCTGGATGATGATCAGCGGGCGAGCTATCTCTCCGCTTTCGATAAGAACAAACGGGGTACCGCAGGACCCTTCGAACGCATCCGCCGCAGCCTTGCCGAGTTGAATCCGAGCGTGGATCAGACCCGGAAGCTGGAGCCCGTTTTTCGCGCCGCCGCACAACGGATCAAGACCGCCGGATCAGTGGACCCGAGGGCATTGGCAGGGTCCGAGGCCTGCGGATCGAGCGGCTGCCATAACCAGATCTATAAGGAATGGCTGCCCAGCGCCCACCGTTATTCATCGATGGATGATATGTTTCAGCGCGTACAGGCCCTGATGGTCGATGAGACAGCTCCGGAATATACCCGCTATTGCGCGGGCTGCCACGATCCGATCTCCCTGTTCAGCGGGGCTAAGAACGCAGGTGACATTACCTTGAGCGCCGAGGGAGCCAACGAAGGCTCTTCCTGTCTCGTCTGTCACAGCATTGTACAAGCCGACATTCAGGGTAACGGCGACTACACCATAAGACCCGCAAGACGCTATGCGTATGAACTCCGGGAGGGTACTGCAGCCAAGTTCATCAGCGACTTCCTGATCCGCAGCTATCCCGAGCAACATATTCGTTCCTTTTCGCGCCCTCTGTACAAAACCCCCGAATTCTGCGCCGCCTGTCATAAGCAATACATCGACAAAGAGGTCAACATCGACATCGGCAAGGTCCAGGGGCAGAATCAATACGACAGCTGGAAAAACAGCCGCTGGTATCACGAAGGAAGCCAGCAGGCCAGAACGGTGTCCTGCCGGGAATGCCACATGCCGCTGATTGAGAGTGCAGATCCCGCCCGCGGAGACGCCTCCGACTACAACCGCAACCCTGCTGACGGCAGGCACCGCAGTCACAGAACGCTGGCCGCCAACCAGTACATTCCGGTAGTTCATAATCTGGAAGGGGCCGACCAACATGTGGCGCTGACCGAGCAATGGTTGCGCGGTGAGCTGGAGATTCCTGAGATCGCGGAAAAATGGACGACCGGCCCGGTGATAAGGATGAAGGTTTTGGCGCCGAAAGCGGTATCGCCCGGACAGGATGTCCGCCTTCAGGTTTTGTTGACCAATAATAAGACCGGGCATGACTACCCCACCGGACCTCTCGATATGCTGGAAAGCTGGGTTGAACTGCAAGTGACGGACGAGGCAGGTAACCTGATTTATCATACCGGCGGGCTGGACGGGAAAGACCGGGTGGACAACACGACCCTTTCTTATCGGGCCGATGGTTTCGATCGCAAAGGAAAACTCATTGACCGCCACAATCTGTGGGATCTGGTCGGAGCCAGTTACAAACGCACCCTCTATCCGGGCATGACGGATACCGTTGAGGCGCGTTTTCAGTGCCCCGACATGGCCCGAGAGCGTGTCGCCGCCGATGGCGCCGGTTCAGGCACCCCTCAGCGTACGGAGTCATTCAGCTTCACGACTCCCGCGACGACGGCTAAGGATCAGTTGGCGGTTTCCGCCGTCCTCTGGTACCGGAAAGCCAATCCGGATTTTCTGGATCGGATCTATGGCGAAAAGCTTCATATGCGATCGCCCCGGACCGCGATAACCGAGGCCGGCGCCACCATTGAGGTCATACCGGAAGCCCATGCCTCCGCTCACTAAACGCAGGCGCCTCTTGCTGCGCTGGGGTACTGTCAGCTTGATGGCCTGCATCGGCCTTGGTTATGTCGCGTTTGTCGTCACATCCAGAGTAGACCCCTCCGCCCCTGCAGAAGACGGAAGCATCGAGGGCCTGACCAGCGTACTAAGCCGTGAAGTCACCGATGACATGGTGAGCTTCAGTTTCGAGGATGCGCGTGTTGGGGCGGGGATCGATTTCCGGCATTTTCCCGCCACACGCGGCTCGCGTTTACCGGAGGATATGGGGTCCGGGCTGTCCTGGGGAGATTATGACAACGATGGGGATCCAGATCTGTTTCTGGTGAACTTTCAGGGCGCCATCGCAGAACCGGTTAGCGACGGGACTTCACTGGGTCGCCCGGCCCTGTACAGGAACGAAGGCAACGGTCGATTCACCGACGTTACAAAAATGGCCGGTGTGGATCGACCCAGTTACGGCCTGGGCGCTGCTTGGGGCGATTATGACAACGACGGGGATCTGGACCTGTACATCACCAATTACGGCCCGAATATCCTCTATCGGAACAAGGGGGATGGAACCTTCAGCGACGTTACCGCGAGCGCCGGTGTGGGGGATGGGAGGTTCAGCGCCGGCTGCGTCTGGGGTGATTATAATAATGACGGCCACATTGATCTGTATGTGACAAATTATGTTCGGTTCACCCTGCAGGGCGCTGATTCAGAGGCTATTGCCCGCCAGTATGGCGCCGAGATACCTTTCACCATCAATCCTTCCTCCTATCCTCCTGAAGCCAATGCGCTGTATCGGAACAACGGCGATGGCACCTTTTCCGATGTTGCTCACCAGGCCGGTGTCGCGAACCCCACCGGCCGTTCACTCGGGGCCACGTGGTTCGACTTCGACAATGATGGTCTCATCGATCTGTATGTGGCAAATGATGTCTCCGCCAACGGTGTC
>JAUXGQ010000230.1 GCA_030621975.1 Gammaproteobacteria bacterium
CGGCTGCGCGCAGATTGGGGCACACGGCCCTCGAGTGGGATAACCTGATAGCCAGCACGCGGTTGCATGCGCGCAGGGTGATTCAGGTTTATCTGGTGCTCACGATCACAGGTATCTTGGCCCTGTGGCTGGCGGGAGAGAACCTTTATTCAGCCTTGCTGCATGCCCTGGCAGGGATTTCCACGGGTGGATTTTCCATCCATGATAATAGCCTGGCCGGCCTCGGCGGTTGGACCGCGCAAGCGGTCTTGATGCTGCTCTCCTTCACCGGCGCCATTTCACTCATCCTCTATCACCCAGCCTACTTTCGCAACCGGCACGAGTACACCGGTTATCTGGAGCTGAAAGGGCTGTTGGCGGCGGCCGTCGCGGCGGTTTTCCTACTCGCACTGTGCCTATGGGCCGCAGGGGAAATGCCCTGGCAGGACATCCTGCTTCATGCACCGCTGGTCGCGGTTTCCGCCCAAACCGGTGCCGGTTTTACCAGCACCCCGATCGGGGAGATGGACGCGGCGTCCAAATTCGTTTTGATCCTTTCCATGGCGATCGGGGGCGGGATGGGTTCCACGGCGGGAGGGATCAAGATCTTGCGGTTGCTGCTGCTTCTGCGACTCCTGCAACTGGTCATCCGGCGTACCTGTATGCCAAGCCATGCGGTCCTCGAGCCCAGGCTGGGCAGACACCGCCTCGCAGGTCGCGAGATCGAGCATGCGCTGCTTATCATCATGCTTTTCATCATCGTAATCCTGTTGTCCTGGTTTCCGTTCCTGGCAATGGGTTATGCGCCACTGGATTCACTCTTCGAGGTTGTCTCCGCTACCGCTACCGTGGGGCTGTCTACCGGGGTAACTGCGCCGGAGCTTCCCCTCTTTCTCAAAGGCGTGCTCTGCCTGGATATGTTGCTTGGGCGATTGGAGATCGTCGCGTTGGTGCTGGTCCTGTATCCTTGGACCTGGTTTGGCAAGAGGAGTAGATGACATGAGGGTGGTTTTCATTGGTGCCAGTACGCTGGCGATTCTGACGGCGCAGACGCTGGTGTCGCGTGGTCACGAGGTGGTCATCGTGGAGAAAGACCAGTCCATTATCGATACCTTGTCGGAAACCATCGACTGTGGTTTTCTTCACGGCGACGGTACCAAGCCGGCGATATTGCGTGAGGCCGACCCGCAAGAGACCGATTTTCTGTTTTGTTTGAGCGGAGATGATCAGACCAATATTATCGCGAGTCTGGTAGGGCGCTCCCTGGGATTTCGACGGGTGATCACAAAGGTCGACGACGAGGAACTGGAGCACATCTGTATCGAGTTGGGTCTCACGGATACCATCATTCCCGATCTCACTATCGGTCGTTATCTTGCCGATATCGTGGACGGGCAGGACATTATGGAACTCGCTCTAACGATCAAAGGGGATGCGCGGGTGTTCTCTTTCGTGGCAAGCCGCGAGGACGAAAAACCGATCTCCGAACTTGGACTTCCGTCCATGGCGCGGGTGGTCTGCCTTTATCGTGATGAAGAATTCCTTTTGCCCGAGAAGGATACGCGAATCAAGAAGGGTGACGAGGTGGTCGTCCTGGGTCATCGCGACAACCTGGATGCTTTGCAGCAACGCTGGGGATTGCACGCCAGCAAAGATTGAGCGAAGGGTGCGACACTGTGAGAAAAAGAGAAATGTTCATTTTCACCGGTCCGCCTGGTGAGAGATCCGGGCCAGGTTCAATGTCACCGCTACGATTCCCGGCTCGTCGGCAACCCGCGCCTGGGAAAAGCCCATAACAGCGCAGAGTTTCAGCATGGTTCTATTCTCCTGCAAGACATCCCCGTAGATCTCGCTGATGCCCCGGCTGCGCGCATAGTCGATAATGCGCCTCATCAATAGCACACCCAGTCCCATGCCCGTCATCTCATGGCTCACGATGATGGCGTACTCCGCACGCTCGTTGTCGGCATCGGCGATGATGCCCACGACCCCGAAGATCTTCGTCGTTCCGGGAATGCCAGGCTCGGTCAGGACCAGGGCCATCTCGCGGTCATAATCGATCTGGGTAAAACGCGCTGCCGTCACATGGGACAGGGTTTTCATCGGCACGAAAAAGCGCAGGCGGATCTCCTCGGGCGTGAGTTTGGCAAAACCGGCCTGCAAAGCGGGTTCGTCTTCGGGCAGGATGGGGCGAAGCAGAAGCACACGGCCATCCCCCAGCGGGATATCCTCCTCCAGTTCCTTGGGATAGGGTCGGATGGCGAGGCGGTCGCCGGCGGACCCGGACGCTTTCGCCACTTTGATGCGCGCATCCAGCGCGATCACGCCGTATTCGTCCGCCAGCAGCGGATTGATATCGAGCTCCACGATTTCCGGGATATCGGTGGCAAGCTGTGCCACCCTGATCAAGGTCAGCGCAACCGCATCCAGATTAACCGCCGGCAATCCCCGGAAACCCTTTAACTGTTCGTGGATGCGGGTACGGGATATTGCATCATGCGCCAGATGCATGTTGAGCGGAGGCAGAGCGAGCGCCTTGTCGTTTATCACCTCGACGGCCTTGCCCCCATGACCGAACAGGATCACCGGACCAAACTGAGCATCTTCCATGATGCCGGCGATCAGCTCATAGGCCCCCGGCCGGCGCACCATCGGCTCTATCGTGAAACCTCGGATACGCGCTTGCGGCTGCGCTTCGGAAATGTGTTTCAGCATGACCGCCGCTACGTCGCGCACTGCCACAGGTCCCGCGAGATCGAGGGCGACGCCACCCACATCGGTCTTGTGGAGTATGTCCGGGGACATAATCTTCAATACCACCGCGCCGCCGATCTTGGCCGCAACGGAAGCAGCCTCCTGGGGCGTCTTTGCGGTTCGCGTCGGAACTACCTCGATACCGTAGGCGGCCAGCACCTCCTTGGCATCGGGATCCGTCAGCCAGGACCGATCCTCGCTCAGCGCGTACTCGATCGGTGCTCGTGCCCGCGCCGTATCAGGTGAAAAATCCTCCGGCACCGATGGTGGCGTCTGAGTGAGCATGTCCTGGTTGCGCCGGTAATCAACCAGGTACATAAAGGCGCGCACAGCCTGCTCGGGGGTGTCGTAGGTGGGGATCCGATGCGCCGCGAACATCCGGCGGGCAGTCGCCGCAGCACCGTCACCCACCCAGCTGGTCAACACGGGGAGCGCCCGTGTGCTCGACATCCCATCGATGATCGCCTGAGCGGCGTCGGTACTGGATGCGACCGCTGTCGGACAATTGAGCACCAGGACGGCATCCACTCCCCTGTCCTTCGCAACGAAATCAAACGCATTGGCATAACGACCGCCGGGCGCATCGCCTATGATGTCTACGGGGTTCGCATGGGACCATGTCGGGGGAAGCACTTCGTTGAGTTTCGCTAAGGTCTCCGAGGCCAGCTCGGCGAGACGACCGCCCTCGGCGATCAGGGCATCGGTAGCCAAAACGCCGATACCGCCGCCGTTGGACAGGATTGCCAACCGGTCGCCCCTTACCGGGGGTATCAAAGCGAGGGTCTCGACCGCATCGAACAGTTCTGACAGACTGAAGACGCGAAGCATGCCGGCACGACGGAACACGGCATCGTAGACGCCGTCCACCCCCGCAAGGGCACCGGTATGGGAGGCAGCAGCCTGCGCGCCCTCCGAGAACCGGCCGGCCTTGACGACAATGACCGGCTTCATCCTCGCTGCCGCACGAGCCGCCGACATGAACTTGCGCGCCGCCGTGACCGCCTCGATGTAGAGCAGGATGGCACGAGATCCTGGATCATTGGCGAGGTAGTCGAGCATGTCGCCAAAATCCACGTCGGCCATATCCCCGAGCGACACCAGATGGGAAAATCCGATGCCGCGTGCCCGCGCCCAATCCACCATGGAAGTGACAATGGCGCCCGACTGGGCGACAAACGCCAGCTTTCCGGGTTTCGCGTTGACGTGGGAGAAACTCGCATTCAAGCCAATTCCCGGAACCAGGATACCCAAGCAGTTCGGGCCGACGACACGAAGCTGATAGGGCCTTGCCGCATTCAACAAGGCCTGTTGCAGCGCCCTGCCGTGCTCTTTGACCGCTTCCCCAAACCCGGCCGTAATCACCACAGCCCCCCGCGTACCGCGTTGCCCCAGTTCACCAATGATGCCGGGTACACTTTCCGGCGGCGTCGCGATCACGGCCAGGTCGGGGGTATCCGGAAGGCTGGCGATGTCCGGATAGGTACGCATCCCTTGAATATGACGATGTTTCGGATTGACCGGCATGATTGGCCCATGGAATCCGGCTTCTATGAGATTTCGCGTTACCACTGCACCCACAGAGGCTGGCCGATCGCTTGCCCCGATGAGCGCGATCGATTTCGGCTTAAAGAGAAACTCAAGGTTGTGGACAGCCATTATCTGTTTTCTTTCACCCCGTTGGTCTTTATGGGCGGCGAAAAGAACAGCGCAATCTTAGGACTCGCTTCAAAATAAATTCACATTTCTGTGCGCCGATCCATCCCGCCTGACCGCGTAGCTTCACAATATCCCGAGGCAAGTGCGAGGGGGGATAAGCGCAGCCCATTCTCCGCGCCAAGAAATTACAGGATTAACAGGATTGCTCAGGATTTACAGGTCTATCGTACACATTTTCGAGAAAACCGACTCC